>JAKDMR010000674.1 GCA_030452275.1 Candidatus Nitrosocosmicus sp.
GTTCATGAAAGTTCTTTATAATTAGGAGCTGAAACATTCAGAAATAAGAGCGAAAAATATTTACTGCTACTTTAATATAAATATTCAGTATTCAGTATTCAATTTGGATATTTTTATTTGATTTCATTTTATTTCGTTTCAGGGCCGATGTTTTCATTAGAAGGTATCTTAAGTGATGGCAATGTCTTTTGGATGTAAATCCTTTTAGCTTCCAACCATTTTGGTAAGACAAGTTTATTTCCCAATTCCGCGGATTCTTGATCAACTAGAAAGCCAGGTGTATCGGTTGCTATTTCAAATAATACATCTCCTGGTTCTCGAAAATAAATTGAATTAAAGTAGACCCGATCTATAACAGGGGTAACATCCAATCCAAATTTAACTATTCGATTACGTATTTCAGCTTGATTTTCGTTTGTAGGTGTTCGCCATGCAACGTGATGAACGGTACCAGGACCACTTGTTCCTCGATGACTATATGGAAGACATATTATATCCACAATTGAAGGAGCAGAATTAACGGGAGTTTGAACTTTTTCTCCTCCAACGTTATCATTAATCTGAAAACGAACTCTATTATCTTCATTTACTATTCTAGAAAATCCCAGTGTATGAGTTAAAAGAGAAACTGTTTTTTCATATCCTTCTAAAGTAAGAGTAATTGAATGTAAACCCCTAATAGCGTGATCTATTGGTATGGAACCACCCTTCCATGCATTTATTTTTCTATTTTCTGCTTCTTTACTGGCCACCAGCTCTAGTTTTAATCCATCATGATCAACAAATGTTATGATTTGCTCGCTGTTAAATCGTTTTGTAGGTCCTCTATGAGATATTCCTTTTTCTTTAAATCTGTTAATCCAATATTCAATTGCATTTTCGGGAATCGAGAATGAGATCGTATCAACCTGTCCCGTACCTCTCCATCCTTGTTGTACATATTCCAACGGAAAAAATGTAATAATGCTTCCAGGCCTACCTAACTCATCACCATAATACAAGTGATAGTTTGTAGGATCATCAAAATTTACTGTTATCTTTACTAATCTTAATCCCAAAATACCTGTATAAAAGTCAATATTCTTTTGAGGATCCCGGGCAATGGCCGTAACATGGTGTATTCCCAGTATGCCTTGATCAAACTTTTCTGAACCCATAATGCATTCTCATACTTAATATCCATTCCATAAATATAAGCAAGTCCAGCATGATAATTTGTGTGATATTCAAGCTTTAATGAATGTTGACAATAATTCAAAATTTTCTTTATGGTGTACTACTTTTCTATTTTAAAAAGGGTTATACGATGATATTGATAAAGAAGATGGTGGACTATTAATTATAGGTTCAATAGCCTTAAAAAAAGAGTTTTGTAATAAAGACAATCTTCTAAAAGAATTTCAAAGCCGTATTGAAAATATTGCATTAACTTTAGAAGTAAAATCTTCTTAATTGTTTGTGGGGTCAAAATAAGGAGCGTATAGATGCGACATGAATCTAAAGGTGCTCACTTTAGATCCGATTTTCCAAATGCAGATAATGAAAAATGGGCGCAAAATATAGATCGTAGAAGAACGACGAGTCATAAATGATATTGTTCGCATACACTGTCAAAGCAATCAGAAAATTATCATAGAAAGAAATTGATCTTATATAATAATGTGTTATTATAGCAATATA
>JAKDMR010000113.1 GCA_030452275.1 Candidatus Nitrosocosmicus sp.
TTTTGTCAATATCATTACCAACGCTACTTTCCTTTTTAAGATACGATGTACCAATATCCTGGGTAGTATCCACCGTTATTACGTTAGGTTGAACAATCAAGCTTCCCGAATATCTAGATTTACCTAATCCAATAACCTCTTTGTTATGGTTTAATAATATAACTTGTTGATTTTCTTTGATATCTTTGAAAAAGGAAAGGATTGAACTCCCCATTATGTCCCTCCCAAAAACTAATAGATTTTCAGCCTTAGTATTGACGATAACGTGAGGATAATCCATATTTTTATTGTGTTTGACTACAAACTCGGCAAAATTTAACTCGGGGGAGAACTTCTTATTCTTAATCGTGCCGATTTTCAAACCCATGATAACGGGGTTTAATTTTTTAACCACCAGGGTATCATATTTAACGTTGGAATGAACGAAAACTTCTGTTCTCTTTATGTTTTTTTCTGACTCAGTGAATTCATTACCATTTGAGTATCCACTTGTAGAGGAATGAAATCGTCCTTGACTACCGTTGTTATTTTTTTTAACCACATTACTACCATTCTTGTCGCGTGAATTGTGACGTAGAATTTTGTTTGGAACAGTATAATGTTTTGAAATGTTTATTTTTTGATCACTAATCGTGGTATGTAAAACCAGTGTTCGGATTAATATTCTTAGTGTTCCGAAAATTTCAAAAATTCCCCAATTATTAAAGGACCTTTTTAGAATTGTCTCTTCAACATTAGTTAAATCCCTAAAAGTCATTTTAGTTCGGTTTCTTCCTTATTTTTGCTATAAAAAATCCGTTGGTGGCGTGGATATGAGGATAGAACCTTTTGGTATAGACCATTTTCTCGTCGAACTGGTACTTTGAAAAGCTTGTCAACCCATTCATTCCATACAGTAATGGCTCGATTTGTGCATCCTTGTGGTTGCTTAAGAGATGTTGTATTATCATCTCATTTTCTTCGGGCGCAAAGGAACAAGTACAGTATATCAAAAGTCCGTTTGGTTTCAAAACATTAAAACCAGATATAATCATTTTTTTCTGCCTAATACTGCATGTTTCCAAATCCACTAAATTACGGCTTTTCTTTCTAGAATTATCTTTCATAATAATCCCTTCACAAGTACATGGTGCGTCAAGCAGTACCCTATCAAACCGTAATTCAAGTTCGTTTATCTCTTCTGCCTTCATATTAAGCACAGCTGTATTTTGTACAAAACAACGTGACAAGTTAAAAAGTAGAGATGCAAGTCTGTTGGAGTTTGATTCGCATGCGAAAATTGCTCCCATATTATTAAGTTTTTGAGCGATATGGGTCGTCTTGCCCCCAGGTGCCGCAGCCATATCCAATACAACCAAACCTGATCCATCATGAATTTCTAACTCCTCTACTGCAATGCAAGAGCTCAAATCCTGAATGTAATAGTATCCTTTCAAATATTCAATCGTTGAACCTATACTAGGCTGTTTGAGCCCAAGGTCACTATCTTTGCTAGACTGCAAATCATAACCTTTTTGCATGGTAACAGCATCCTTATTGTCATTATCCTCATTATTATTCAGTTGCGCAGTCGTAATCCCAGCATCCTTGATTTGAATACCCCCGAAACCAGGATTCTTTATCTCAAATACCTCTTTTAAAATTGTCTCGTTTAAGTGATATCCCTTGTCACCGAGTCGTCTTTTTAGTTCCTGCGGATTAGTCCTTAGCGTATTTACTCTTATGTAATAATGCAAGTTTTTACTATCATGGATATAATCTAGCATCTTTTCAGGATATGGAATAAAATTTAGAAATCTAGATATCATCCACTCTTTATATCCATATCTTTCTGATAAGAACCTAGATTGTTCGTTACCCGTTATAAGTACTGGACAGTCTAAATTATCATCCATTCTATATTACAATTTATCAGTAATGGCAATTAGAATTAATAGATTTTCGAAATTTATTTGAAGATAAATAGTATGGGATTCAAATAGGAAAAGTTTCCATTATGAATCCCATATCGTGTGTCCTAGTAGTAACCCTCCTTTTGTTTTAAGCAAGATTTAGCTAAGCAGCCTACCTGAGTGAATGTACGGGTTCCTAACTCTGTTTGGCCTTTCTCCACCTAGGTCGACAGTTTCACTCCAAGATTGAAATCACTCAGATTACTAATCATCATTGCCTTTGATCTCAACTGGATCCTTTTCTATTTCGTTGCCAGAAGTCTCCTTCTAATTATCGCTAATTCAGGTGCCCGTAGTGAGGGAGGAGTTTCCTCTTCGTCATATATATTACCAGAAGTAACTTGCTCGCTAGCTCACAAGTAAAAATGAAACTCTAAAGTTATTAACTTTCTTATCTACTAGTTGTTTTTTTTGTTGGATATTCTTTTTGGTTGAAGAAAAGACTAAAATACTCTTTTCAAAGTCCAATAAGATTGATATCGAAAAATTCTTGAAACACTCAATTAACTTGTATTAACGAAATAAACCTTCCAATGTAATTCACACTTTAATGCGGTACTTTTCGCAGGATTTGTCGTTAGGAGTTGAAAATGTGTGGAAAATATTCCCTCTCTATCGTTATTATCTCATCTTGTCCTAGTGCATGAGAATATTCCTCCAAGATTTCGAAGTTTAATTCCAAAAATGTATGCCCCCACTTAAATTTATTTAATATTTCTCTAGACATGTCTTTGTAATTCAGAATATACAATGCCGCGGATATTGCTTCAACCGTTGAAAGCATTCCTAGTTTGGCATAGTTGGTAGGATTTCCGGCCAATAATGCAGGAAGCTTTCTGTTATTAAAGAATTTTTTTGACGTATTAATTACCCGTGTTGCTAGTTTCCAAGAGCAATCAATAGCACAAATGCCTCTGAATTTTTTTATATCATTAGGGGTAACCATTTTTTCAGCAAAAGGGTTGAGTACCAAAAATGTGGTAGGAATCCTCCTTACCTCCTTAGCCATCTTAAATTTAACTAGCCGCGATGCAGTACACTTGATTGGATCATCCTGCCTATACATCAGTACAGCCAATTCTATCGGTATAGCACAGGATTCACTCATCTTTTAATTTTTCTTTCTCCTCTTCCTGTTTATCCTTTTTACCTCCACGAATGAATGAATATATCAATAATCCAGCAATTACAGCCATAATAATATAGTTTACAGGGGGTTTCAAAACCTGAGGTATGATCCCCACCTGTGGGATGGTATAGATAACTTTCCCTACATAGTTCTCCTCTGTTATAGGAAAGTCTATTCCAGGAATGGAACATTCATTGGCATCTCCCTTTGTCAGAATTGTTTTTTCTTGTATAACTTCATTTATAGCAATTGGAGCACAAAGGATCACGTTTCCTGTCAAATTATTCCCGTTCTCAATGATAGCTGACACTCGGTGTACAATAGTCTTATTTTCTTCCGTTGGATCCGAGGCCTTGAAAACGATGATATCTCCTAAATTCGCATTGGCAAAAGTGCTATTGTCTTTCTCCCAAACTATTATCAAATCATTTACGTTGAGTACAGGGATCATACTACCACTTGCCACTACATAAAACGGATTAGAGTCGGCCAAAAGAGTCCTAATAGAAATAAAAGCTATAGCAAATACTACAACTATGATTATGATTATCTTTATATCTTTTCTCTTGTTATCCTTGTTCTTTTTTGACAACTTGTAATAAATAATTTGGATTTTAAACCTTACATAAACATTCTGTTTAGATCTTTATCCCTTATTTCATTTCCGTCGTAATTCAATACAAAAGTATTGTATCAATATGCTTTTGCAAAGATAACGATCTTATTTGCCTTTTTTCCACAATAAATACAATCCTTAATTACGTCATGCGTCGTATTAAGACCGGTCGGGAGGTCTTTTGAATCAAACGGGATTACCCTAATGTCTGCTCCAGTATTCTCTTTCACTCTGACTTCGCAATCTTCACTACCACACCAACCTGTCACTATAAAACCCGAATAACTATCCAAATTCCTCTTGAAATCGTCAAAATTTGTTATGACCTTTGTTTTCTCTTTAAGATAGGTTTCGGCTTTGCAATACAAATCATATTGCAATCTTTGAAAAATTTTCTCGATTTCTTTACTCAAATTCTCCATCGGGACAATACTTTTTTGTCTATTGTCCCTTCTCACTACCTCTACTTTATTGCTTTCAATATCTCTTTGTCCAATATTTATTCGGACAGGGACTCCTTTCATTTCCCATTCGTTATATTTCCATCCAGCGGTAAACTCATCTCTTTGATCTACAAAAACCCGATAACCTAAAGATACTAAACTATCTTTTAGTCTATTAGCATGTTCTTTAACTAATTGTTCATTTACATTTTTGTAAACTGGGATAATAATAATTTGGATTGGAGCAACGATTGGAGGTAAAATCAAACCTTTGTCATCTCCATGCACCATTATTATGGCTCCAATCAATCTCCAGGATATTCCCCAAGAAGTTTGCCAAACAAAATCTTCAATATTATTCTTGTTCAAAAATTTAATATCAAATGGTTGTGAAAAATTTAAACCCAAGTTATGGGAAGTTCCAAGTTGTAGCGCTTTTCCATCAGGCATCATCCCCTCTAATGCGGTAGTATAATCTGCACCAACAAATTTCTCTTTGTTGCTCTTGTAGCCAGATATCGTAGGAATGGAAAGGATTTTTTCAATAAAATGTTTGTAGAGATACAAAATTGTCATCACTTCATCCTCCGCCTCTTTTTTGTCGACGTGGGCTGTATGGCCCTCTTGCCATAAGAATTCTGAATTTCGTATGAAGGGTTTTGTTGACTTTATCTCAGCCCTCAGAGCAGTATTCCAGAAATTCATTTTAAGTGGAAGGTCTCTATAACTGGATATCCATTTCGGAAATATTGAATAAAGGAGAGCCTCAGAGGTAGGCCTCAATGCTAATTTTTCACTCAACAGAGAATCACCAGACGACGTTACCCAAAAGACCTCTGGATTGAATCCTTTGAAATGCTTTTCCTCTTTGTTTAACAGACTTTCAGGTATCAAGCAAGGTAAGAATCCGTTAAGGTGTCCTGTCTCTTTGAATTTCTGATCTAAATAGTTCTTGATGAGGTCCCAAATAGCAAAACCATATGGCCTGAGGACAATGAAACCTTTTGCAGATATAAAATCCGCCAGCCCTGTTTTTTCTATTATTTGAGAATACCACTCGCTAAAGTTGTCCTCTTTTTTTGCACTAATACCAAATTCCTTACTGATTTTCTGGTCCAATTAATCAAAAGATAGCTATGGATTTCTATTTATGAAGCTTATGCTGCCATTACTGGTACAACAAAAAAATAACTATACTACTCTAATGGGTCACCCTTGCAATAAACTACACCACTGATTCTACTATGAAAATTGCTACAAACGTAGCACTGCACAAAGCCAAGCTCCTGTTTGAATACAGGACAGTCTATAGATTCTAGTTTCATTCTTTTTAACATTTTTGGACTGACACCCTTTAATTTTAGTTTACCCTTATCATCCATCATCCCTGAGGCCTTTAACTCAGCTTTAGCTCTATCACTTATTTTCAAGGTTTTTTCCACCTGCTTTATTGGAACCTCATATTTCGTTTCCGGTGATTCACTCATCTCAATTAGATTTTATATACAGTCTAATTATTTATAAAAATTTTTTTCCCAATTTGAGGAATAAGATGAAGTATCTAGAAAACAGACATAAAGACTACAAAATTTTTGATTTTAGATTCGCTAGTATGTGTTGAAATCTGTATGAGATGTAATAGGAAATAACTAACAACTAACAACTAACAATCAATAATCACTACTCGACAATCAATAATTATGGTTCTGTTCAATTAAGGGACATTGCATAATTTACATGTTTTATCATAGTTTCCCAATTCAATATGTTTGATTAGGTTTATTCCAATATCTTCGGATAATTTATCTGACAAATTACATATATCTGAAATTTCTCCGTAAAATTTGTTCAATTCTGTTTTAATGGAATCGAGATCTTTCAATTCTTGTATCAGATCCCTGATTTTATTTTTCTCATCATCATTGTTGACTTTGGCAATTTCTCCATGTCCCATTCCTGATGGAATTCTTACACTGTTTTCGCTATTATCAATAACTACCACATCTGTTTTATCTCCATGCCAATATAGTACTATTTCAGGTAATAGAATGGATGTATCTATTGCAATCAACTGTGCGTTATCTTTATCCGAAGTTAATCTAAAACCACTTTTATGAATATGGGAAGTCACATCGTCTTTTAATCGAATATCATAGAATGATTTAAGATCTGAATTATACATATCAATTCTATTTTCCAATTCTTTCATCCTCTTATCAAAGTCTTTTATACTTTTTTGAAGATGTTCTAAACCTTCATTACGAAACAAAGAATTTTGAAGTATTAATGAACCGGTAAATACTATTTCAGGAAGTTTTTTTTCATATGATTTTATTTGAATTTCTATAGGTTGTTTATACAAGGGATAAAAAATTTTTTCTGCTAATACTCTATGAGTTCTACTAACCCCATCCATATCGGATTTTTCTTTTTCAATTTCCTGTATTTTCAATTCTAATTTTAAATTTTTCATCTTAAACAACTCCGATAGCACTTTGAAGAACGATGGAATTGGTTCTGAAAAGTCTAAATTGATTAGAGTTATATCTTTCAAATTCAAAGATGTCTGAAAAATCATTTACAGTTATAAATTTATAATTGTCCAACGCATACAAAGCTTTATATTAAAGTGCGGTTTTGCTATTTAGCTTTTACTGTATGACTAAATCCTATCCTT
>JAKDMR010000675.1 GCA_030452275.1 Candidatus Nitrosocosmicus sp.
CTATATATAATAATGTCAAATACAATAAATATATCCGGAAATATGTTAAATTGAAACATGACTTCCCATAATCACTCCGATGCTTATTTATTCTATGAGATCGCACATCATCGGTGATAATAAATTGCAAGCGATGAAAGGCATAAATATTGATAATAAAAATAATGAATCTGGTATCCTTATAGTTGTTGAAGGAATAGATGGATCAGGCAAATCCACACAAATTCATTTAGTTGATAGGTGGTTACGTTCCAAGGGATATGATGTTTTTTTTACTGAATGGAATTCGTCAGAGACTGTTAGGGAAATCACGTCAAAAGGAAAAAAAAAGGCAAGATTAACTCCAATGACTTTTTCACTATTGCATTCAACAGATTTTGCAGACAGATATGAAAAGAATATCTATCCTTTACTCAGGGCAGGTTATATCGTTCTCGCAGATAGATATATCTATACTGCTTTGGCAAGAGATACTGTAAGAGGCTGTGATAAATCGTGGGTGCGAAATATGTACAGTTATGCTCGAAAACCCGATCTAGTTTTTTATTTTAGAGTACCAATTGAGATCGCTGTAACTAGGATTATTTCCGGAAGACCAAAACTGAAGCACTACGAAGCGGGGATGGATCTAGGATTAAGCAAGGATGAATATGAAAGTTATAGGATATTTCAAGGTAGAATTGTTGATGAGTATGAATCAATGGTTAGTGATGAAAATTTCACAGTAATAGATGGAACACTTGATATAGAAAAACAACAGAATACTGTAAGAAGAAACGTTTTAAGGACTTTGAAATTGAAAAACCAAATTCGGGGAAATATTGCATGATAGTCACAATCAGAAAAGGATGCTGAAGAATAGGAATGATTTCAAGAATATCAACTAAGAATAAAGATTACTCTACTCCTAAGAAGGATCGCGATAATAAAATTAAATTCATTAACCATTCTGGGATAAAATATCTTAAAGACATCGAAATAAATGGATCGTTCATAGTAATAGAGGGGCCAGATGCTTCAGGTAGAAGTACTCAAATTCAAAAAATAACGGAAAAATTAGAAGCCGATGGACACGCAGTAGTTAACGCCGGTTTAAAAAGGTCTGATCTAATTTCAAAGGGAATAATTGAAGCGAAAAGAAACTTTCAGGTTGGGAGAAGAACTATGGCTCTCTATTATGCGGCCGATTTCGCAGATCAATTGGAAAATAAGATTGTTCCTGCACTAAAGGCCGGTTTTATCGTAATTTCTGATCGATATATATACACTCTAATAGCACGAAGTTCAGTTAGAGGAATAAATAAAAATTGGTTACATCAGTTGCATAGTTTTGCAATCAAACCCGATCTTATTTTCTATCTAAATGTGGATCCATATAACTTGATTCATAGGGTATTCAAAAAAAATAAATCACTTGATTATTATGAATCAGGATCAGATCTAGGTATATCGGCAGACATCTTTGATTCATTTATTAAATACCAGTACTTATTAAAGAAAGAATTCATTCTGATGCAAAAAAAATATGGTCTAATAGACATTGATGGTAATAAGAGTATTGACGATATTTACAACAATATTCAAACAAAAATTAGTGAATATCTTAACCAAACTAAAAAAAATGAAACGATGTTTAGTTAGACAATTTACTTTTATTTGACTGCTTCATTGTTGTATTA
>JAKDMR010000676.1 GCA_030452275.1 Candidatus Nitrosocosmicus sp.
GTTCATGAAAATTCTTTATAATTAGCAGCTGAAACATTCAGAAATAAGAGCGAATGTATATCAATTCTTTTTTGAAAAAACCATGTTGCGTGGATTTACAATAGTATCATAATCTTTCTCAGATACATGCCCTGATTTGATAGCCGCTTCTCTAAGACTTGTACCTTCCTTGCTGGCCATATTTGCTATATCAGCTGCTTTATCATAACCAATTTTTGACTTTAACTGGGTTACTAACATTAATGAATTTGATACCAAATCATTCATACGTTTCGTATTAGGTGTTAATCCATCAGGCGAATGATTACTATTATTGTTTTTCTGATACTCTATGTCATTAATGCAGAAATCACAAAATTTTTGACAACCATCAGAAAGAAGATTAATGGAATTTAGCAAATTAAATATAAGAACGGGCTTAAAAACATTCAATTCAAAATTTCCTTGTGAACCAGCCATTCCTATTGTCATATCATTTCCTATTACCTGACAACAAATCATTGTCAATGCTTCACATTGAGTAGGATTTATCTTTCCGGGCATTATTGATGATCCTGGTTCTTTTTGAGGAATTCTGATTTCTCCGATTCCGCATCGGGGGCCTGATGCAAGCCAACGGATGTCATTAGCAATTTTCATAAGAGAACATGCCAAATTTTTTAATACACCACTCATAAGAACAATCGAATCATGGCTTGCTAATAATGCGAATTTGTTAGATGCGGAACGAAAAGGCAAATTAGTTTCTTTTGCTATCGCCATACTCATTTTTTCACCAAACTTTCCAAAAGAACCAAATCCAGTCCCTACAGCTGTACCTCCTATTGCTAGATCATACAACCCCTCTAATGCGTTCTCAATTGATTTTGTGCAAATGTCAAGTTGTGCCACCCAGCCAGAAATTTCTTGACCAAATGTCATCGGAATAGCATCTTGCAAGTGAGTTCTTCCCACCTTTATCACTTGATCATAATCTTTAGACTTTTTACCTAGCGAATCACGCAGATTTAGAATGCTTTGTAGTAGTGGTAATCGAACTCGTTTCAATTTATCTCCACCAACAAAGGTAGACTGTGCTGTCGAGGGAGAATGAAGAGAAACTAGGGAACTACCTTTGATCTCTATTACTGCTGCAATATGCATAGCAGTAGGAAATACATCATTTGAAGATTGTGACATATTGACATCGTCATTAGGGTGCAATGTAACTTTGGAATAATGTAGGGCACGATTAACAATGACTTCATTTATGTTCATATTTGACTGGGTTCCTGAACCTGTCTGCCATACATATAATGGAAAGTGTTCGTCTAGATGCCCGGTCAGAATATCATCAACGGCCTTTATAATGGCGTCTGCTTTAGACATGGACAGTTTTTTTGTATTTTTATTGTACACACCGTGTGAAGAATTTACCTTGGCAGCACATTTTTTATTAATGCTAATGAATATACTAGCTCTAATGGCATTTTATTATTTCCAATAGAAAAGTGATTAAGAGAGCGTTGGGTCTGAGCTCCCCAAAACATATTATCTGGAACCTTTATTTCTCCTAGACTGTCTTTTTCTATCCTGTATTTCTTGGTGCCATTTAACTGATTTTGCAATCTGGATTTTATGTTATAAAGGTCTTTTATATTCAGCTCTATTGGTTTCTTAAGATCCTTGTATTTAGTCT
>JAKDMR010000677.1 GCA_030452275.1 Candidatus Nitrosocosmicus sp.
AGCAAGATAGGAAAGGAGCTATAATCCTATCGAATTTTGGGATAGGCTCTAAGTATGTTGTATAATATTATTAACTATTAATTGTACTTTTTCCCAAGTTCAATTATAATCTTTCAGCAATATTGGAAATTAGGATTTGAACCCGCATTTCGCTAAATAAGCAGATTCAGACCCTATTCTCTTTAAAGAACAGTACAAAATATTTTCTTTTTGCTTAAGATGCAAGTTTCGATTAAATGTTACAATACTTGTTATTTTCTGTTACCTTCCTACACGAGTCTTTTTTTCCAAGCCAGACACTGAATTCCTTCAGGGCAAAAAGGACTATCCGAACCCCTATACCTCAGGGAAATTAATCCCACCGAACCAGCAACCTATTTATAGTAACGATTTCGTATTCTATTGGTGACAATACCAGCGAAAATGTTTATACGCTGAATTATGTTATGACTCTATCTCTGACTATTGATATAATTACTTTACTGTTATTGATGAGGAATTTCTATTTCATTTCTGGTATAGGTCCCAAACATTCTTTTTATCTCATCTCTCATTCCTTCAGGTACTTCATAATAGATTACAATTTGTAAAGAGTTATTTTACAAAATGTGTGATTGAGAGCCATGAGTTTTTCCTTTGAATTCCTTTATTAAATCAGTCAACACCTCATACTGTTTTATGATCGTATCGGGTGAACCTTGTAGTATTTCTAAAGAGTTGTCCATCGGTTGTTTGTTGTTTGAGTTAGGCCATGATTTTTTATAATTGTAATTGTTTTTACTGGTATAATTCTTCATATGATTATTATTGTAATATGGGGGTTTTGATGGGGTACTATCGATAGTTGCTATACCTACCGATTTATTACTATTCATTGATCTGTTTGGACAAAAATGTTTCTTCTTTGTGAGAACTTCTGAGTATTCACTATTTAGGGTATTCCAGTAAATTTTGGTGTTGCATCCATACACACAATATTTTGAATTAGTATTGGAGACGTCTGAAGAATTCATCTAAAGTATCTTACCTTTGTCTATATAAATTATTTTTTTGCTAATTGTACCCTTCTTGTTATTAAAAAACAAGCAGTGAATATTACGTTACTAACCTTTTAAATCCAACTATGCCAATTTCCTTCTAAAATAGTAAACTAAAAAAATAATGATTCAGAGTCTTAATAGAGGTACTTGCGAACCACGATACTATTTGAAACTCACCTAAGACACTTTAAATTAATACTAGTGGAAGTTTTTATTTACTTTCCTTTAAAAATTGAATCGAGTTTTGAAATCATTCATCTAATTTATGGTTATCGATTCTTGAATTACCCCCATATCTGTGACTCTTTGCACCCATCCTATATACCCTAAGAGATTTAATCCCGCCGAATTCATAACTACCGCTTTTATTAAGAATGGCTACCTAAAAGTAACTTTTATAGAGCCAGGTCATGAATCCAAAAATGGTATCGATAATCCGATTTAAATTATCCTGAGCAATTAAGACAAAATACGTGAGTGCTACCTTGTCCCACTGTAAAACTCCTCGACTTGGCCGTTTCCATAGGTATTGTGTTCTTTAATCATTTCAAAAATTTTATTTGCAACATCCTCTGGCTGGTATAAGACTTCTTGCGTAATTAGAACACGTTAGTCGTAACTTCCAGCCATCATCAT
>JAKDMR010000678.1 GCA_030452275.1 Candidatus Nitrosocosmicus sp.
ATATTGTCCAATGTGTCCATTAATGATTGAACCACAACACAATTCATTATCATCATAATCAAGATAAAATCCCCACGGAAATTTATTTTGGCGGATTATTTTAAAAATTGGAGGGTTTTTCACGTTATTTTGGTTCTGAATATTATCTGGGTCTTCACGACCCTTCCTATTATTCAGAGCTGAACTCTTATCATTATTACTATTCGCAGTAAAATTTATGGCACAAACCCATAGTTTGGCAACTTCTTTGTTATCAAGAGGAGGTTTGCAGTGATTTTGATTCCATTGATATGAAAGATCTTCAATTTCTTTAATCGACATCTTTACTTTATTTTTTTGTATTAAGGATTCCATTACGCGGAGTAATGCTTCATGTCTGTTATGTCCTTCAAGAATTACAAAATCATCTTCAAATAATTTCTCTATAGGAATAATTCCATTTTTGTCAACATGAAGATTATTTTTTTTGTATATTCCGAATAGTTTTTGTTCTAATTCTTTTCCATAAGTTTTTGGTTCTAAATTCCCAATTATTTCATATGGAAAGCCATTCTTATGTATTGAAGAACAACACATGGCGATTCCATGAGAACCAAGACTTTTAACTTCAATTGCAGGTATGTCGTTGCATCCTATTTCTTTACTAAACTTTGATTTGTCACTACTCTTTTTCTTAAAGACATGATTTGAATAAAAATAAAGATGAGCGCGCGACAAATCATCCTTATGTTGTTCTACAATCATATTTCGGGATAATTCTTGTAAATCTTTAACGTCCATAGCATTGCAAAATTCGTCTAAAGCTTTTTGATTGTCTAAATCGATGAAAACAAAATATAAATCACTTTTGTCGTTCCGATGCCATATCCTGCCCGGCATAATGGCCATTCCTTTAGAAAAGGCGTTTTCTTTTTTCCATTTTTCGTGTTGTTCCTCTGAAATTGGGCTGTTTTGCCATATTGACCATTTTTCATATGTTTTTTTGTTCCTAGAATCCGCGGGAATGACGTTTACTCCAATCTTGTATCTCCAATAATCAGCCCATTCATTTGGAGTCATTTTGGTGAAATTAAAAACTTCAGTCAATTTTTTCCACCAGTTTTAAGTTAAGTAGATCTTTTGCACAAGAGTCACAGAAACCTGCTTCCTTTTTTAGATATATTATCCGTAGACAGTTTTTACCAAGTTCGCAGCAATTTACTCCAGCGCATCTTTTATATTGTTTATCGTCGCAATAATTAGTATTGTTGATAGAAGACTGTGAATCTACCATTCTCGGTCTACTCCATTAACAATAGATACCTGCTGATCCTTAGCCTCGAAACTATTATCACAGGTATCATTTTGTATTCTCCTCTACATATTGTAATTTTATTTCATTTGTGTCATGTTTTAAAATAAAACCTGTGGACGGACTTAGATGATATTGTTTTACAATTTCTCTTGGCACTATAAGCGCCAGACTTTTATATCGTTCTGAACCGATAAGAAATGGTTGAACGATGAATTTGTTTTTCAACTTTTAAAAGTCTATCAACATAATAAATAAGTTCTGGGTTCGAGATACTTGGATTTGTGACGGATCAATCTGAAAGTAAAAAGAAAAAACCAAAAATACGTTTTCAATTAGTTGGAGTTTTTTTAAAAAATTGATAGCAGCCAAAGATATTTCCCT
>JAKDMR010000114.1 GCA_030452275.1 Candidatus Nitrosocosmicus sp.
GATAGGTTGCTAGTCAATTAGAAAACTAGAACAAATTACTAAAATCAATTATGACTCCGCCTCAATTATCTTATTTTTAGACTCACTTCTTCTCCATGTCCAATTGGGACTGTTACCGATTGAACAAAATCTTTTTTTCTTATGTGTTCAATATATTTCGACATACTTGATCTATATTCTTCTGGATACAATACATTATCCGTAATGATTAATCCGCCCTTCTTGACCATTGATATAGCTAAATCAAAATATTCTGCCAAATTTTCCTTATCAGCATCCAAAAAAATGAAATCAAAATATTCTGATTGATCGTCTTCATTATCATTAACACTGATTGACAATTGCTTTAGAACTTCTATGGCATTTCCCTCAATTGTTTCTATTATATCGCTGACTCCAGCATTCTTAAAATTTGTTGTTGCTTTCTTAATCTTAAGAGGATCATTGTCTATGGTAGTAATGTTTCTTTTTGACACGCGAGAGTTTTCATTATTCTGATAAAACGAATATGCTAACCACAGTGTCGAGTATCCAACAGATGTTCCTACTTCTAATATATTGTTGGCATTCATGGCCGATAGTAAGATACTGAAAAATTTGCCCGTGTCACTGGTAATCGCAAGCATCGAATCTTTATGGGATATCTCTGTTAAACCTGATCTTTCTAATACTGATTGTTTTTCCAGCTCGGTTAAGACTTTAATGATTCTGAAACCCGTATTAAGATCCACATCTGACATTTCTTGTACTAAGATTATTTGATTATCCTAATATTAAAACGAGATTTTTTGTTTTCTAAGTTGACGGAATCTTATGGTAATTATTCCGGCATATAGTTAAGCGTGAAACTATATGACTCTACTTGTGGCAAATTAAGATCACGCCAATCTTGATAACTTCGTGAATCTAAACATTCTTGCTTATTTGAACCCCAGATAGTATCTCTAGGATTGGGATTTATCTAAGTGGTTTTCTGTTTTTGTACTTTTTTTGGTTTCAAATAAAGTTTATAACTTCGTTTAATATGGACTAATATCTTTGATTTGTGAGGTTATTTACTCAAATTTTGCTAACGAAATATGCCTTATCTATTCTTTGGAAAAATTCGGCCCTGTTAAGCATTTGAAAAAGAGTAAATTCGGGTTGTCACTGGACTAACCGAGACAATATCGACAAGATTCCTTGCATTTTGAGCACGATTTAAGACCTTTTGTTCTGAAATTGTTCATCTTAATCAATATGAAATATTGGGAAGTATTTGAAAAATTATCTTAAGTTAACAGGGCCAAAAATTGAGAATAAATGCTTTATATCTATGCCTTAGGGTAGCAGGGGAAGCAGGGATAGCAAATCTATGTTTTCGGAGTATTCAGTTGAAGTCTTTTAAGCATTTTTTCCCATGATCGTCTACTGGATAGTTTAAGGAAAAACAAAGAACAACTAGTAATAAAACTATGTAAACAAGAGAGAACCACTCGCGAAATTGCTCAAATAGCACGTGTTTCCTTTCGAGAAATAGGTAGAATAATTCGTAAATACAATGGGGAAAAAGTGTCTAAGGTTACGAATAACCGATTCAAAGTATATGGCATGTTTTTGGCGGGTAAACCCGTTATTATGGTTGCGATTAGTCTTGGCTTCGGCTATGAAGAGGTAAAACAATACTATCACGAGTATTTGTTTCTTAATGACCTAGATGATTTTGTAAAGATCACTAAAGATCATAGATACTATTTGCCTTTTCTATTTCAAGTAGCCGAGAAAATGAAAAGTCATGATTTTGATGAGGCTGATGTTAATAATTTGATTGAGAATATGAATAATATTAAACCCCTGGAAGATGTTAGGAATGACCTTCAACATCAAGTCAATATTTTAACCGTCAAACGAGATGACCTGTTACATTCCACCGATCAGAATGAAACGACAGAATTGTAATGGAGTACTATCATAAATAGGGATGCAAACTTAAAAATTTAATGAAAAACTGGGGATAAATTTTCGGAAAATGTACAACGTCCAATTAATTTACAAATATGTTGCAACGCACATTAAGTTTGAATGTCCCTTTCCAGTGTTCTAGTAGAAGCGATTTTGTTAAAGTAACCCATTATATCGAGAAATAGTAATTTCAGGCTTGAATATTCGTTTCTATTATTAGCATGATCAATAAAGCTGTATTGGTGTTATGAAAATAGTAAGCATTTAGTAAAATTTGATTAATGTAGTACCAAGAAAAATTTTATATTCAAACTCTAATTGAAAAATCAAGAATATTTCTATTTTTGGTGTTGTGTTCTTAAAGTTATAATAATTTTCCAATACTTGATTCTTATTAAATCTAAATGCAAAAAAGATGAAAAAATTGCAAATATTTTTAATAAAGTTAGTTCTACAATAAATCATAGAATGAAAACCCTTCAAATTGCTACCTTTGGCGACGATGATCAAAATGGGATCGCATTGGGGATTCGTAATTTTCCAATTCACCAACTCATATTAATATGCTATTCAAGCGATGAATCCAAAGCCGTAGAATATTCTAAGAAGATTGAAACAATAATCGGTATTGGTTCAGAAATAATTCTTGTTGAGAAGGAAAACGTCGTAAAGGATACAATTGAAAGAGTTAACGAAGTCTTGCTAAAGAAAAGTATGGAATATCATCAGATATTAATGAATGTAAGTTCTGGGGATAAATTAATCAGCTGTGCTGCACTCTCATCTGCATTTATTAATGGAATAAAGGCTTTTGCAATGGATCACGCACACACAGTGCCTCTCTTATTACCGGTATTAAAGTTCAGTTACAGTGAAATCATATCAGATACCAAAATAAAAATACTAAAAAGTATTGATAGTATTGGCGGAATGGTAAGCAGCTTGGAAGAACTAGAACAAATTTCAGGTTATGGGAAACCTCTATTAAGCTATCATGTTCAGGGCGGCAAAGAAAATAAGGGATTAGCAGACCTGGGGTTGGTAGAAGTAGATAAGGGCGATAGAGGCAAAACAGTAATTAATATCACTACATTAGGCAAATTGATGGTTACATCTAACCTCGTGAATTCTTCTCAGCATTAATATTATGTTAATCTTAAAAAAATATGATACTCTGAGAGTGTTAGATGGGCTCGTAGCGCAGACTTTGAATAATCAAAGGTGCATAATGGATAGCGCGGACGCCTCCTAAGCGTCAGGCCGAGGGTTCAAATCCCTCCGGGCCCGTTTTTATCGATTTTGAAAATGATTTTTATAAAAAAAAGTAAAAGACCAAGTTCCAAATTTGGTAGAACAAAGATTGAAGATCCAGATACCAGTATCTAGTATTCTAGATACTTTGACTGTTCGTTTCTCAAATCCTGGTTCAAATAATAAATGAAATTAGTTGGTCGACCTAGTCTAGAGGGCCGAGGTCATTTTTTACAATACCTCACAAGTATGAGGAAATGTTTATTTTGAGATTTATGCTGGATATGAATTTTCGCTTTTCCCATTCTTATTGATGATCAAAATATCAATACCATCACCACTTGCAGAATCCCTTTGAATGGATGATCGAATGGATTTTAATGCTAGATTGGTTGCTTTCTCCTCATCAAGGTTTTCATTGAATTCTGCATCCATTACTCCCAATGCCATTTCAGCTCCAGTTCCTACTGCAGCATATCTATCTGGTAAAACTGAACCAAGTGGATCGAGAGTATAAATTTCTGGTTTTCCAGTTGTAACACCACCCACTACAACTTGAGTCAATAGGGGGAAGTATCTCCTTTCAAACATGATAACGGACATCAATTTTGCAACCGAATTTGGTTCGATATTACGTCGGGTTTCCAATTTCCTGATTTTTGATAAAGCGCTTACTTGGCGTACAAGAACCTGCATGTCAGCAACCATACCTGCACAGGCGGCACCGACATGATCAGTAACATTAAATGTTTTTTTAGTATTTTTATTAACTACGAAATTGCCATATGAAACTCTCTTTTCAGCAGCCAAAAGGACTCCATCATTGTAAGTAATACCAACTGCTGTTGCTCCGGGCATAAATTGAAAAGCCATTTAATAATTAAAAAAAAAGAGTTAGATTTAGTCGTTTCTATATGGGTGTCTACTTTTTCAACATTGAGTAGTCATGAATCTTGATTGCTTCAGATATTAGCTTATTTTGAATTTCTAAAATATCCTTCGCTTCTGGATACTTTGATCCAACCACCACCTCTGCAACAATATTTGTGATGTGTCTGAATAGGAATTCATCTCCTCTCTGAGCTTCAACCTTGTAGGTGGAATGAGCCTTATTTACAAAAACTATATTTTCGTTCGTAAAACTATATCTCGGATCAGTTTCGTCCTCGTAGGGGATCACCTTGTATCCGATTTTTTTCAGCGTGAACGTTTTTTTGAGGATAGGCTTTCTAACCGTTTTTCTAATAATCCCGTTGTTATTGCCATTAGCAAGGTTGTCGTTGTAATTGTTATTCAAAACCTGCGTTGAAGAAGCACTCTCTCTGTTGGTAGAATCGTTAAGGGCAAATTCATTTGCTGAATTTGAGATTTCAGAATTTTCTAAAATTTTGTCTTTATTGTCTGATGAAGAGGTTTTTGTACCTTTCTTTTCATTCAAATCATCAAAAGTTGAATCGGAATTTCGTTTGCTGCTGTCATCATCGGTAGCTAAATCATTGATCCTATCTACCTCTGTTAAGGTAAAAGATACATTATCGTTTTCATCATTTCCCTGACCATGGCTAGAATATGAATTCCCTAGGAGACTATCTTTTGTGTTACTCGAGTCATCTATTTCGTTCTCGCCAACTGGGGATGAAACCTCGACTGATTCAAATCCTTGAATTTCTTCTACTGGTTCAAGGGTTTCCAAAACCGCTTGACCCATGACCTTATCTATTTCCTTATAAATTTTTGATTCTTCCCTTGTGATCAGGACGTCTTCATATTCTGTCAGACTTGGAAGTACTTGATCAATTATGAAGGTTTTTACATTTTGATTAAAAGTGTTATAGATATCATTCTCAATCAAAGCCGATTTATCTGCAAACCTGGATGTTAGTTCGTCGCATTTTACATATCCTGTAACCCTGCTTAGCTTGTTATCAAATCCAAATGTGCTCCTCAAAACCACGTGATTGCCTACCATTATTGCTATTCCCTTCTCATCTTGTCCTAAAGGCCTTCTAGCAATAGTTATTTCACCGGTGATTCTTGGATTATCTAAATTTACTTCTATCTTATAACCTTGAATATCTGGCGAGCGTATTACTTGGGAATCAGACATATCCCATTCTTTAATATTGCTAGCAGATTTAATATACACCTCAAAGAGTGGATATTTTAGAATAGATAGTTTCTTGATCTCTTTGGAAAGTTTGTTTACGTCAATGCTAATTTTAGATCCTATCAACAAGATTTCAGTCCCATTTCTGTTGAGTTTTGGTTCTCTTATCTCACGCAATTTTGCACGTCCAGTAATTAACTCTTCTAATGTATTTCCATCAATGGTTATGGTTTTGCTAAAATCATCCAGCCGAGTTTTGATTTTCATTTGATCAAATGAAGTCAAAAAGGATAATCGTCCAGTACCGTATCTCCCCGTTCTTAATCTTTTTAATTTTGGTGAAAGAGTCTCTTCGGCTTTATGAGGTGAGCCTAATATCAAAAACTTGTCCATTGAATTGGAGTTCATCCCTGCATTATCTTCAATTACCACATTACCGTTGTCTAGTACTGTCACGAGGACATTCGTCGCATCCTCGTCAAAGGCGTTTTCAATAAGTTCTCTCACTATTTCGTAGGGAGATATCCACGTTTTCGTGGCAAACTCTCTAAAAAATGATGGATGAACTTTTAATTCCATAGTCAATATATTTTAGTTTTTAGGAGAAGATTATTTAAACAAATATTAAAAATTAGTTGACTGAATTCCTAATTTTCTTTGACAAGTTTTGTTGATAGTGGATCTATATTGAAACAGTGTTGACAACGCCAAGCGTTATGACCTTTGGAATTAGATCTACCAAACCTAAGGTTATTTTAGGCGGATGAGTTTCGATGAACGGATGAACTGTCGTATAATAAATTAACAAAACTGGAACTGCAGCGCATCCTGCTATAGTTAAAAGGATTAGCCAAGTAGCAGTCATCTTTCCCGTAAGCATGTCATTTTAAAAATGGTTAAGATATATAAAGATAAAGTCAAACGCTTTATTTAATCTCATAACCGAAAGGAAATTTCCTTAAAAGCATTCCAGAATTTGTCACCGACATAGTGCAGATTGTTTATTATCTGTCCTTTTTGTAATTCTTTGGCGTTAATGCTATCCTCAAGTGCTATACCGACGGATAAATATTTTCCATATTTTTCTTCCTTTGCCGTTACTATGTCATTTTTCTTGAATTGACCAAACTCTACAATACCTGGACGCAATATCTTTGCTCCATTACAGATGAACTTTATAGAACCCGAGTCTACAATTACCGAAGGGAATTTTTCCAGGACTTCGGTTCTGCCCAAAAAAGGCAGTATAATCTCCTCAGATATGAAAACTGCAACAAGGGAATCGATAACCAAGATACTCTTATTCTCTTCAATTTCAAAAACTTTAATATTCTTAGTTTTGGGAACGGATATCTTCTCCTCCCAACCATTGACTATTGTTTTGAGTATTTTCTCCGTATCTTTCTTGGATATCACATACGTCTTCAAACAGCTTATTGAATTCGTCATAGATAATAAAGATGTATAATTATGGTTCTGTTC
>JAKDMR010000679.1 GCA_030452275.1 Candidatus Nitrosocosmicus sp.
TAAACTCGTGTTATCTCAAGTTAAGCTTGGCTGAAACATTTGTCAATATGAGCGTATACATTTTAAAATTTATCTACGATAGAGGCTGTCAATTGTTTTACCTCCGTACATGTGTGACATTATAGCTTGCAGACATGGGCTACACTTTTGTTGTTGTAGTCATCAGAAAGTGTAATCACGTGAAATTATAAATCTTAATCTAATACAACAAAAAGAATGGACTGGTAACGATAACATAGCTACTATTTTCAATTTTTATGGTGCATTCATATATAAAGAGTATTACAAGTTGAAGAGCAGTTACAAACAGAAAGGGTAGAAGGTTTATCAGGTCTGTTTAGAGGAGACATAATGTTCATCACAAGAAGATAACCATAAATAGAAAAAATAATACTTGATCTACGACTAACTAAGAGGTTTGGTTGCAATATACCATTTAATATAAATGCCTAAACTCGTAGTAGGAATTTTACTTCATAAATCGTGTAAAATTGTTTAATTACTTTTGTTAATTGGTATAGTAAGATCAGGTTTAGGCTAAAGAGCATCATTAGATTATCATTAAACACTAGAACCATTTGCGAGATAATTAAAAGACTTGGTCTTAATATCTTTCACTGTCTGTCTAACAAAATAACTAAGATCTATACGCGATTTGCAATGAAAACCCCCCAACGATATGGTGCAAAAGATGGAATCATTGACTACATCCAATAAGTTCATAGTGTTTTTATTCCATCTACTACATATTCAACTGCAATGGCTGCAACAAGAACTGCAAATATTCTAGTAATGATTAGTGAACCACGTCTACCAAGTATTCTATATATCGTTTCTGTTAAATAAAATATGGTATAGGTTATTCCCATAACGATTGCAACTGATAGCATTGTTATTAACAACCCCAAGGTCTGAAATGACAATATCACCGTAGTAATGGCACCTGGTCCTGCCAATAATGGAAATGCCAACGGGACAACACCTGATTCATCTGAAACAGTTCCTCCAAATCTCCAACCACCATGAGTTAACAATTCTATTGAAACCATAAAAAGCAACACTCCACCGGCGATCATAAAGCTAGATAAAGCAATCCCAAAAATAGATAGAATTTGCGTTCCTGCAACTGCAAATAACATTAGTAAAGCACTTGCAGTAATAACTGTTGTTTTTAGAACCCTATTTCGTTCAGTTCTTTGCATTTTTTGAGTAATGCTGGCAAATAGAGGAATTGTACCAATCGGATTGATAACGACAAATAGAGACATAGTAGACCTTAAAAGATCATCTCCAAAGAAATTTAGATAAGATAATAAATTCTGCAATGTAATATAATCCATATCTAACATCATTAGTCATGTTGAAATTCTATTTGTTATTAAGATTCATCGATATTGCTCTGTCCTCAAAACCATGCTAATTGCTTTCCTTTAGGCTAGTTTTTATATTATGCTTTATCTCCACTGATAACTCTGGTCTTCTACCACTTTTGAGATTATCTTTTAATCCATATATGCCTTCTTCATCACCTCTTTTCAACCATCGATGGTGCGCCAGCTTCTCCACTTCTATGAGTTTGTATGGTTACCTGTACTAAACCCTATAGAAATATACCACATTAGACTTCTTGCGTAATTAGAACACGTTAGTCGTATCTTCCAGCCATCATC
>JAKDMR010000115.1 GCA_030452275.1 Candidatus Nitrosocosmicus sp.
ATTGCGACTATTGATTGAAGAATAGTAGAATATTTCTAATTTTTGATTTAGTAATTTCGCCTAGTATAAAAAAATATCTGAGAACTAAAGGATAGTTCATTTTTAATTTATAACGCTCGTTGCCATTACACCTTATTTTTTATGTTGTTATTTTTTATGTTGTTGTTTTGGGTTCTGTCAGAGAATTTTTCCGTACTATAACTTCCTTAGTAAAGTATCCTTTTGTAATAGCGTGAATAAGCATCAATCAACGTATTAATTTTAGTAAATGGTTTAACACTAATTCCTAAAAACCTCCACAAATTCTAAGCATTTGGTAACAAATAGTATAAGCAGGTCGCATTGAATGGGAGTGAGGAAATTTTTTCTACGAGAGAAGAGATAAATCATTAACAGATATTGATCCAAAATTATTTGGACGAGGGTAGAGTTTCGAAATATGATTGGAAATTCGCTAGCTGTTACTAAACTAATAAATTAAATAAGAAGCAACATCAAATTCGACACTTAACCGGTATTTAATGAGTTGAATGGCGTATACAGATCTACAGAACAAAAGAGGAAATAGCAGAATTAGTTTATCTTATGAATTCGGGTCAAAGATAACCTAAAATGGAGTGAGATTTAGTCACACGAAGAAGATCTAGTCTAATAATTAGACCATTCATCTCGTTTGGCGACAACAATAACTTAGAAGCACAGAGTCCATATAATAATATTTATTTCTGTTTAGAAATAAAACGTTCAATATTATTTCACAATATGCATGGCCTTGCCCTTTTTTATACGAAGTAGGGATGTGAATCCCTTTCCTAAAAATACAAGTCAGGTGAATCACTAAGGTTCCACTTTAACTCCTCCAATCATAGAAGGATGGTAGAAACAATAATACAAATTAATGCCCGGCAAATCATATACCTTACTATAAAAGTGTCCCGGCAATATTGCGGTAGGGTCAAACAGCATACCAGAGTCTTTCCTTTACTTATTTTCATTAGAATTCGAGGTTACTGTGTGAAAGATTACATCACCGTTTACTCACAGAATGGTTTGACCTGATCGGGCCACGACAGGATTAGGATTGTAAGACTTGTCGGCCTCAATACCAACAATTTGTAATATGGTTGAATTAGAGAGGGAGGACAAGGGTAGGATCAGCAGTGGAGGTGATTTACCTAGATACAAGGAATTATTGGAATTGACAAAGTTTGACTTTGGCATGATTCTATAGATTTCTCCGAAATAAGTCAAAACATAGAGGTATCCATCTGGCCCAACCTTGAGATCTGCAATGCCCCCAAAACGACTCCCAAATATAATGGGAATAACCTCTTTTGGATTGTTTACCTGTTTATTAGCCATGGTTTCCAAATTTCCGCCATAGGAACTGCTGTTTATTTCGATAGCATTTCTTTCGGTGTTTAGGATGAATCGATAAATATATCCATTATTAATATCACCCACAAAAGGATTGTTTTCATACTGTTTACCTAATTTGTCAGAAAAGAAAAATTTGGCATCAGTTACTCCAACAGTAGTATTCCAAGAAAATTCAGGATCACTGTACTTAGCATCTCCTAAAATTACCAAATCTTTAACAGATTTACCACGATTAAGAATATCAGTATCAACAAATCCTTGGATATGGGCCAATCCACTGTTAAAGCCAGGTGCTACCATATTTATTTCATCTCCTGCCGCTGGTCCGTTTTCTGTTGCCCATAAGACACCTGTTAGAGGGTCAAAATCCATACCAAGGCTGTTGCGGATACCCATTGCATAATAGTACCTTAACAGTTGTGTAAAGAATATGTTACATTCTTTCTGTAAACTAATTGTGCTTCTTTTCATATCAACAAAATTGCTGAGATGTTTCTTGACAATTCTCTATGCCTTCATAATTCAAATGAATCTAAACAAGCACAATCAGTTTACAGATGAACATATCTTATCATTTACACAGCTCTTAACGGACCTTCATCTCCTAAAATAGGGTCTTCGGTAGATTCACCAGTTGGAGTTAGTCTGATGATGCCGCCTGTACCATCAGCTGCAGGACCATTAGCAACACTTTGAGATAGTGTTCTGTGAGCACCCACATCCCCAATTACTATGCGATTGTTGTTATCTGGCCCAAATATTACCTTCCCCCCCATTGTGTTCACCTTTATTGTTCACGGGTGTAACAGGCAAGTCCAAAAGGAGTGTGGGATTTATCAATTTCCCGTCATGATATTCATACTTGTACAACCTGTTACCTACAGGTTCCACATCGGCATCAAAATCATCACCATCTTTGTCACCACCTGATTCTGTGTATTATAGAAAAACATACGTATTAGTGTCAGTCATATTTTCTGAAATAGTCAACCCCAATAATCCTAACTCCATGACAATGGCCACTTCAACGTCTAGAAGAGGAACATTCGCTTCGACCTGTCCACCAATTACCCTAATTACCTTACCAGTCTCTTTGTCAGTTACAAATATATCGTTGTGTTCAAAGAACGCTAAGGATGTAGGAATGCTTAAGGGTTTGTCGTTGACTTTTTCGGCCATAAGATTGGGATCATTTATGACAGGACCATTGGGTGATTCGGGGGCCTTGAAATAAGCACCTTATGACAAATAATTAGTAGACGATGAACTACCAAGGTAAAATAAGATAAACAAAAAGACAAATATGGTACTCGATAATGCCGATTTATTCATAGTTTTGTCAGATAATAGGATGAGAAATCAACTATTAAGCTTATGTGTGATTGCTAATTAGCAAGCATAAATGAGATACCAATCTAGTTACCAAAATATATAGGTGGTTCGGTGGAAATCATGAGGACGTCTATACGATTTAATTATTATACGAAGGATGTACAATATAATAATAAAAAGTTGTTTGAAAAGATTATGAAAAAAGGTGAAAAGCCACAGAAGTTTTCTCTTAGTTCATTACATCAAAGCATCAAGATGTAATTGACAAATGGTAGAAATGTGGCAGACTGATTTTTTTTATAACCTCGGATAACGTGATTTGTGATGTCTTGCTACTGTCAGATTGAGGATAAAATCTCAAAGGAGCGCAGCCTTGCAACATGGTCATAAATATGAGAAACAGCCATGATTTCATCTACCAGATTCCGATTCAAAAATGATTCTAAACCCTTTTTAACCTTAGAAGGACCTCCAACAAAAGAATATTTGAGCCTTTCTCCCACAGCATATTTTTCAAGTTGGTCCCATAAGTTCTCAATATTATTTACGGGGGGCTGCAGTAGTCCATGGTTTCTTCTAATCATCCCCAATGCCATTAGTTGTACGGAAGTGAACAGACGATTTGCCTCTTCATCGGTATCAGCTGCGAACACATTCACAGCAGCCATGATATAAGGTTCCTGTAGAGTTTTAGAAGGCTGGAACCGTTCTTGATATATATTTAAAGCAGATTCCAAATGTGCAGGAGCAAAATGGCTAGCAAAGGCGAATGGTAATCCCCAGGATGCGGCTAGCTGAGCACTAAATATACTGGAACCTAAAAGCCAGATAGGTATATTCAAACCCTCTCCAGGAGTAGCCCTTACCTCGTTACTTATGGTTTGAGGGGCTAAATAGTTCATCAATTCCTCTACGCTGTTAGGAAAATCTTCCTCTGATTCATCCAGACTACCACGCCTTAAGGCCATAGCAGTCATCCTATCAGTTCCTGGAGCACGACCTAAACCTAGCTCAATTCTACCGGGATACAAACTCTCTAGAGTTCCGAATTGCTCAGCTATGATAAGTGGACTGTGATTTGGAAGCATTATCCCCCCAGAGCCGACTCGAATGGTAGAAGTGCCTCCTGCAATAAATCCGATTAGCACTGAAGTAGCTGCACTGGCTATCCCTTTGATGTTATGATGTTCTGCTAACCAATATCGATTATATCCCCATCGTTCCACATGTCGAGCCAAATCTAAACTATTCCCCATTGACTGACTTGGAGAACCGCCAGCGTTTACCATTACCAAGTCAAGAACTGACAACGATAGATCAATTTTTTTTCTAGGATGTTGCAATGATATAACTATACTAGTCCGATGTTTTTATCTTTCAATCCGCCTTTCAAGATTGAGTTTTGCAAATTCACCAGTGCAGATTCTCCCTAGATTAATGCTGGTTGGACTTTTGAAGCTTATTGGCTATTACTGCAACCCGAATTATTGATGCCCCCATATGAGATAACCGTAGCAAGACTTCTTTTTATTCTGGATTTGTCTGTTGTTTAGTAGATGAAGGTCGTATATTTTTAGACAAATTTCCTAAGGATTATATTTTATTGTATGGCGAATAGTGAAAATCATGTGGGCATCTCAAAATTCTGAAGATAGATAGCGAATCTAAAAATTGCCTAGCTT
Source organism: Candidatus Nitrosocosmicus sp. (assembly GCA_030452275.1). Classification (GTDB taxonomy): domain Archaea; phylum Thermoproteota; class Nitrososphaeria; order Nitrososphaerales; family Nitrososphaeraceae; genus Nitrosocosmicus. The sequence goes on from JAKDMR010000115.1 coordinate 4,395, forward strand.
TGATTTTTGATATAGCCTTTACAGTATAGTAAGAAATTGTATTATTGTGTCTGTCATTTTTCTATCCCTTGGAGTTTTCTAAAAACATCCTGAGGTTTTTGAATATGATGCCGGGTAGTTATTTTCCAGACTGATCTGCATTATCATTAGATATTGGATTTTACCCAAAGTAATCATTGCCTTCTTTTCCCCCTTCCAACTTTTGACCTCAAACTGGCAAGCCACTATTGCACTTACCATTGTACCCTCTGCAGCTCCAAGATGATAACCTCCTAAAAATCTAATAACTCAGTATCAATAAACTTTCAAACCAAGACCCAGGTGCAACTCATATAGCAAAATCCTCTGGAGTACTTGTTTTTAATAAAGTAATCCCTCTCAAAGAAACAATCAAAATTACCCACGGCCCAGTGACCGTAATAGTGATACCCCATAGTAGTTCACCGTTCATCTCGCCTTTTATTTGAGACAATTTTTAAAGATCGCTCTTTTCAATGATCTTGCTTAATGTGCTTGTAGAGATCATTGATTGCAGTTTGAAGGTTCGCGTAGTGTTTTACCCTTACCATTTTAGATCATTATTTTGATTAAGGACAAAAGTACAACATCGACCAAAAATCTAGTGGTAATTGTATGACATTATTCTACCTTTACCGCCTTACCTTTTGGTCTTGCATTTTCTTTTTTGTTGAACACGATTTCTAATATACCATTTGTATAGTAAGATTTGGCTGAATCGATATCTGCTTCTTGAGGTATTTCTAGGGTTTTATGATATTTTCTTTGAGAACCAGTAGTCGTAATTTCTACCATGCCCTCAGTAACATTTATTTTAATATCCTCTTTTTTTATTCCAGGCATTTCTGCTATTACTTTAATCTCCTTTTCGGTAGTATTTACATCTGCCAGGGGTTCTCTTTCAGCTGTTAATGCCGGTCCTGAACCTATACCAGTAAAATTTATTTCTTGCTTGTTTGATCCTCCAGCCAAATTCTTCACATTTCCAAATTGGTTTATATGCGGCCTGCCATCAGGTCCAATTGTCATCGAATATCCATAAACTATTGGTCCAACTTCTCTTACTTTGGTACCATCCGGTGCTTGATATTCTCTTATCAGTTCTTTTGGTGCATTGGATTGTATTTCAAGAAATTGTTTAAATATTCTATCCATCTCCTCTTGCATCTCTTCAAATCCGGCAAAGTAATCATCGAAAAATCCCCCTCTCTTCTTGTTTGCATGTCTCCCAAAGAAATTCTTATACCAGTCAAATGGGTTTAGATCACTATTACTCATTATACTCCCCGTTTGTCTAACATAGTTTATTATATGTGATCATTTCTGTATTAACTCACCAACATTTTGGCATTCTAGTCAAAACCTAGCGATTATTAATCGTTACTTCAATAAGTACATCATTTGGAATGACAAAGTTCAAAATGATGTAAAGATTGATACAAAATATGATTAAATCTGCTACTGTTTATTGTAATCCAGTATCATAACTAATTTCTAGATGACTCCATCTATGCAGATATGACAGCTCTATACCGTTTAGCATATGTAATCTAAGCACTTATACGTGCCAAATAAAACTTTAACAAGAAAAACATCATCATTCTGGCTTGTTATATATTACTGATTGAATGTTTGTTTAGAAAATACATGCTAAACGGTATAGGTTTAGACCATTTAAAATATGCAGCACTAAGCAGTTTGAAAACAATCATCCTAGATCTAGAATCAGTATTGGCAATGCAATCCAATTTAAGAAAATAAATGCTTATAAGTATATGTTGTTCCTATGATAATGTTTTTGTTCCCATGGAAAAACAATCCATTTGTCATGGTTCAATATTTTTCCGATAAATGTTGTTTCATTGCCTGTGTCATTGTCATTTGTGTCGTTGAATCTTCTCATAAGAAATGCATAATCACAATCAAAATCTTGCATAGCATATTTGACTTTAGAAAACGTTTCCCCCGTATCGTATATTTCATCCACTACAAGATACTTTTTATCCGTCGATAATAGGGGCATTTCTTCAAGATGCAATTTCTTATTTCTAATAGGTATGAATTGTATATGATTAATGTCAAGTTCAAGGGCAATTAGCCTGGATGGGATGATTCCTCCATTTGTTATTCCCAATATTATATCATATTTGTTGTTTGACCTATGCATTTTAGCTGCTACAATCTGTGTTAGTAATCTTACCTCTCCCCAGCTACAATACTCTTTAGGGGAGCTAGTTTCATTCACCTCTTCTTTTTTGAACTTCAAAGTACTATAACACTGCTTTGTCGCCTAACTTAATCTATTTAGCTGGGATTGTATAGATTAATTATTTGT
>JAKDMR010000116.1 GCA_030452275.1 Candidatus Nitrosocosmicus sp.
TACTTTTGTAGAATATTATTCTGTTTCATTTATTATTTGGGCCCAAATTATTATATTGTTGAATATTTGTATATAGTGAACTTGTTATCTTGACAATTTTGTGACTTTAGTAAATCTCAATAACTTTAGAATAATATTCCTGGAATTCCTGCTCTATATCGATAAATCAAAACATACTATCACGAAGTAGCAGCTAATTCAATAGAACAAGAATCAAGAATGTTAAAATGATCACCGGTTTTATTTGAAGGGGATTAATATGGATACTGGACTAGTGACTCTTCAATAGGTGTATCTTGGAAATGAGTAGTCTTATTAACTTGTGAGTTTATTCATCATACTCACTTATACTTTATGTTGATTTTCTTACTTTAATTGATTGCCCCAAAAGATGCTACAAAATAGCCTTTTGCTCATCAAAGATTACAACAAGTATGAAGTTTTGAATAACAAGAGATTAGGGGACAGAATCAAGTCAACTATAAATAAATAATTTGTTTTAAATAATTTAGCATGACCGAAACGATTCTAGTAATTGGTGCTACAGGGACATTAGGGAGTGAAGTTGTAAAACAGTTATCTAATGATTCGACTAACCCTTTAATTAGAGCAGCTGTTCATTCAATTGAAAATGCAAAAAAGATAGACTTTCCAGGTGTAGATCTGATTCAAATTGACTATAACGAACCCGATACTTTGACTAAAGCTTTTAGTGGAGTTGATAGACTTTTTCTTCTAACCCATCCTTCTCCTAATACTGTTGAACAAGAGTTCAATATGATCAAAGAAGCAAAGAAAGTAGGAGTCAAACATATAGTGAAACAATCAGTAATGGGGGCAGACGATGACAATTCAGAAGTAGAATTGATTCGCCTTCACCGTGAAGCAGAAAAACTTGTAGAAGAATCAGGGGTTGAGTATACCTTTCTTCGACCAAATGAATTTATGCAGAATTTTATAACTTTTCACGGTCCTGTAATTAAGAACACTAATGCTTTCTACTTACCAATGGGAAACGCAGAGGTGAGTATAGTTGATGTTCGTGATATTGCAGCAGTTGCAGTCAAAGCACTAACTAAAAAAGATCTGGAGAATGTCAGTAACAAGGCATTTACAATAACCGGACCAAATGCTTTATCATATAATAAAATTGCGGAACTACTGTCTACTGCTACTAATAAAAAGATTGAATATATTAACATATCAGAAGAAGATGCTAGGTCCGGAATGAAAGAAGCTGGTATGAATGATTGGCTCATAAATGCAATATTGGAGCTAAATGGATACTTTAGGGAAGGACATGCCTCACAAGTTACATCCATCGTTGAAGACATAACTGGGAAGAGTGCAAAAACTTTTGATGAATTTGCGAGAAATTATGTAGATTCCTTTAGATAACATCTGCTAATTTCTTTTCATGAGTGATTACTTTGGGAAATTTTAGTGAAAATATGGAGTCCTCAGGAGTTTTGTCTTTTTATCTTCTAACAGTGGACCTTGATGGAATGTGATAATAGGTAGAATCAACTTCGACGAACTTGAAGTATTTTGAATAATATTCCAAGTAGTTTTTATTATTAATGTCCTTTGGATAAAAGTTGCCCTTCCATCCTTCATAGCTCCATCCAGAGTAACCTAAATAAAAGGTCATTTCTAAACTTCCTATCAAATTAGATTTTAATGTTATTTAGATATCTCTAATGGGTCCAAAATCCTTTTGTCTTACTAATCTCTTCAAAGTAATTATGTATCTATATATCGACCCTTCTGACGATTCTTTTCTGCAAAATGATGAAATATATCAAAGAATAATAAAACAACTAAATCCTCTCATATCGAATCTAAAATCAGGAGAGGGTAAACAAGTAGTGTTAAAAATGATATCGGAATGTTACCACAAATATCATAAATCAATCAAGACTAGATCACAAAGCTATACTGAACTAATGCTCTCAGCTATAATGGCGTTACTGGTAGAGCAGAATAGGGAGATTGAAAGTATGGAAAGATTGGCAAAGACCAGACCACGATAATTTCTAGAATAGTGGAGATGCAAAAGCCCAAAGTATTTAAAAATGCGATAATTCAATTGGGATTTCTTATTTTGGTCGAGCTATACTGATAATTGAAGAGATAAAATAGTGTTTATTGGTATTATCAACTGCAACCATTATTTTGCGCCCAATTCATTTCTGAAAACTCGCTACTCTCGCAATATTCATCAAATATCTGTGCATAACCTCTTTCAATTAATATTTGATTTAGCAGTAACTCTTCATCTCCACAATAAACAAGACCAATCATTCTACCATAACTATCTGCTTTCTGTCCATCATCTTCGTCAACTATCACCTTTGTACCAACCCCGCAAATTTGACCAACGAAATCCTTCGCCTGTTGGTAGCCTTGTTCGTCTTGTTCTGGTGTATTGATTAACGTTAGCCTAATCCTAATTTCTTCATCAACATCAACTGTATCCCCATCGACCACATTAGAAATGGTTCCAGTGAAACAATTTGCACTTCCAGAACACAGATCAGATGCTGATATCTGATTTTTGTTGACCAATGTAGTTTCTGTAATTTGTTCGCTATTCTCATCATTACTATCATCGTCATCATTTTCACCTCTTCCATTATCGTCATCATTCCTATTATCATCCTCTTCATCATTTAGTGAATTTCTATTCGAATTTTGGTCATCATCTTCATCTTCATCGTTACTACTAGAACATTCGTCATCATATCCTAAATCACCACAAACATAACTTCCATCATCCGAAGGACAGCTGTGCCATCTATGACAACCATCCCTATGTCCTTCACTATATACAACAATTATTGGTGAAGATAACAATACCGAGACTATTATACCGATAATCACAAACTTACTAATTTGCAATATTGAAGAGAAAAACCTTGGATTTAAAATGTGTATCCATACTCGAAACTCATAATGTTTGAAAATCGGAATTTAGGGAGTTGAAAGCCCAAAGGCCATACAGGCCTTTGGGGCGACGTAGGTAAAGGGTTAATGTTTGACGATAAACTAAGTGAGAAGAAGAACAAGCCTCAGGGTATAACCCCTGAGAGACAAGGATTCACCACACGACGACGAGATAGAAGCCTTGCAGTGAATCCTTCAATGCATAAACTTCGTCGAAACCAAGATGACGAGTCGAGGTTTCAGTTCACACACTGATACATGTCGGTCAAACATGTGTAATTGTATTTCTACAAACAGAGTAATAAATCTTGAGAAACATGCAAAAGAAGCCCTATATTATTTTCTCATCGTCTATCTTAATTTGGCAGTTAAGACCTCATAATAATCAGAAAATGATACTCTCGAGAGGGTTTTCACAATCTAAACTCAATCTGGATCTTCAAATGAAAAGGTATAGTCTTGGGATAGATTTTTTGAATTAGAGACAATGCATTATACTATGAAGTAGTAGCGTTACTATTATAAGTACTCTTGCTTCTTCTTTAGGATTATGAAACTATCCCTTATCTCTGTCTTACCCATTCGTTCAAAATTACCAAGCGCGATATCTACATCCTTTCTAGTTGCTACATTATCTGCCTGACATTCGCTATAGAAAGTCTGTAAATCTACTCTATCGGTTCCATTTCTTTCAATCATCTCCTCAAGTTTATTCATTACCTTAACATCTACACTAGCCTGAAACGCTGTCTTTCCACCATTATAATTATTAGGATCAACTTGTCCTGTTTTAGGGTCAAAAGCAACTTTGTAAATCATTTTCTCATGAAGTTCGATTATCTTATCAACATCTGACACATCGATTATCTCTTGATTTAGTAATCTGGCTCTAGCAAAACACATTCTACTTATACCCTCTCCTTCTCTTACTCCGATGGGAGCGGGTTTTGTCATATCATTTACATCTGCATCTTTACGCTTACTCCAATAGTAATCTTCAATTCTTTGCATTGCGGCTTCTGTCATTTTAGGGATTACTCCGCAATTTCGGACGTAAGAGATGTAGGCAGCAAGCAATTCGAATGGTATAAGACCTGAAGTATCTAGTTCGCCATTAACCTGTTTTAGAACATGCCTGATTATGCTTCGGTCTTTAAATTCATTAGGAATATCTCTGAAAATATATTTCTCATCAAACCTTGATAAAAAGGGAGCTGCAAATTGTCCCAAGTTCTGTGATGCGGACATATCAGGATTGTATCGACCGTCGATGGGATTGCCACTAACAATTAGGATAACATTAACGGGAAATGTCTTTAATATGCCTGCTTTACTGATAGTATACTGTTCCTGTTCTGCTACCTCATAAATTGCAGCTTGATCTTCTGATTTTAAATGTCCTATTTCGTCGATACATAAGATACCATTATTTGCTCTCAGGATGGCCCCGGCTTCTATCATCCACTTACCTGACTTTTCGTCTCTTGTAGCAGCACCGGTTAGACCTACTTTAGTAGATGAAGTAGCTGAAACAAATATCCCTCTTTTCATAAGCTTGGCACAGTATTTTAACAACTCTGACTTTCCTACCGAAGGGTCTGAAATAATCATAACATGAATGTTACCTCTTTTATCTATCTTACCGCCTGTAGTATTTCGTCCTATGCCCCCTGCTAGAGCATGTAATAGACCTTCCTTTACATCCTCATGACCGTATATTTGGGGGCAAAAAGACCTTATTAAAAGTTCAGACAGGTCGGGCCTTTTCTGTAACTCCTTAATCTGATCAATCTTTCCTTTAAAGTTACTATGGTCGTCAGCATCATTAACCTCAATATAATTAACTTCGAGAATCTTAGGAAATGGAACCCCTCCCGTCCTTGAACGAAAAGCATCCATCTGAACATAATAGTCATTATTTTTGACCTTTGCACTCCACAGCTTCTTACTTTTCTCGTCGTCAAGGTCAATGCGGGGCAAGCCGGTAACTAAAACGGAATCCCCAATTTCCACCTTGTCAGTAAGGTCTTGATTAACTATACATTTAAGGGACGCCTGAACTGAAGAAGAGAGAGAATTAGCATCATTAATATCATACAAAGTAAGAATTTGAACGTCCTGAGTTTCAGGCTCAGACATTGTTAATCCCACTTTACCACATTTAGAACATTTACTGGTATTGGTAAGAGTTTCCATCTCATAGAAAGCTACAGTATGATTATATCTGCATTCCGGATTATTACAGGTCATTTTCATCTTTGTCAAGTCTACAGTGCTTTGAGCAATTGAAACTATCACGCCTTTAAAGGTCTGCAGCCTTGTCATGGAAGCGGCTTTTGCGGCTCTAATTGGTATAGCCTTACTAATATCGGGGACAGATAAATCATAATTAAAGTTCTTTATTCTTATTGTTATTGCAGGAATATGTTTACAAATCTGTTCATAATTGACTACATGGAAAGGATCAATGATATTTTCTTGAATATACTCCTTTTGATATAAATATAATAGATATTTTACAGCGTTTTGAGAGGCTTTAATAAATTGATAATAACTATTATCTTTCTGTAAAAACCCTTGAAGACCAACAGATAAATCTTTGAAATTGGTAAGAAAGGTCATGTAACCGGTTTCATGGAAATCTTCAAGCATAGAGGAAAGTTCGTCTAAGTACGGACGTTCTCTATCCTTAGTTTCACAATCAGTTAGGGATTTGCAAATATCTCTTTCTAAATCATCTGGTAAGGCTGAATTAATTCCTACTTCTTCATAATTATTACCACCAGTCGGTACAGTAAATTCGTCAAATGGATCTTCCATTATCTCGTCGTCTTTTTAAGGGAATATCTAGACTAAATATAAATGCTTCCTTAGGCTCTAACTCTTTACTAAACATAGATTTCATACTGTTACTATCGGATGTGGGAATTACGATGAGATTGATCGGTACTTTCTAATCTAAATCTTCATAGGATAGGTCACATCACACTTACATTATTGGAATACACCCGATTGTTCTTCAAAAGGCGCATTTGCAGTTCTGTCTAAATTATCAATTTGATAATGCTTTTAGCCATCAAGAATACGTCATCAATCAATACGAATTCAAATTTTATCTATTGGAAAAGTCTACCAATAAGTTATTTTATTTGATTTGTGCCACAAAGTATCATCAATCTCTTAAAATAATTATAAATTGTTATGACCTAAGTTGCTCTTGATAAGATCTGGTACCAAAAACAAATATTGGTAGATGTTCTGTAGACTATATTCTTAGGAATTTAATTCCTATTCTTTAATCCTTTTGCGGAGGTCCCTATTTTCACCTATCAAAGTCATTTTTTCTTCAAATAATTTATACTTCTCCTTTTCTAGTCCCTGATTTTTGATCTTTAACATTTCGAGTTCAGAAGCTTGAGTATTCAGTTTTGTAGAATTAGTCTCCAATGCATAAGCGATATCCAGATGTATAAGCTGACCTAATGGATAATCAATATTATATGGAATTAGTTTTCCACTCTGTGAGGATAGTAATCCCTTACAGTAGTCATTCACTTTTATAGATTTATCAGCAGGTTTTCTAAATTCTGGATTAGAGTACAGTCTTTTTGCTAAATTAATAAAATTCATGTCCAATCTCGTCGTCGTAATCTAGGAAACGACGACCTTTATATAAATCATGCATTTGGGACCTAATTTTACAAAAGATATGTCTAAAGAAATTTCAATCCCACGAAGGGATTGTCTTCTACTTCTACCTAATAGATAAAGTAAACTGTTA
>JAKDMR010000680.1 GCA_030452275.1 Candidatus Nitrosocosmicus sp.
TCTTTTCAACAATCTAAAAAAATAGAGCATATTTATCAAATATATTAAAGCAACAGAGAAAATCAAAGAAATTTACTTCTATTATCTTCAATTTCTCAGTATCTGAAGAACGAACGTCTGTATTATCTGTATCTAAGCTAAAATACCTATTTAATAACTAAAAAATTGATAAAAATAAAGAAGGGTTATTCTTCTTAATTGTCCATTATTGTGTTAACGAACTGACTTGTCCATCAACTGTATAGGTTATAACAAAAGGCTTTCCTTCTATGTTATGAAATGCCAAAGCGTTACCAGCAAATACAAATGAACCTGAACTAACTATAGAATCGGTAAATGCCTTTGTTAGAGTTATTGCTACTTTACCATCACCAAATGGGGCATTCAATGGTTCGCCTGTATCAGTTGAATTTGCTACGGGGTTATACATATGTAGCATGACTACCTCAACTGGTTGACTTGCAGTAAATGAAGCAATACCTGAATATACCTTACCGTCATCTCTTGGTGGAGCTGCAATTACAATTTGATGTGCTTCATGTCCCGGTAATGGATCTTGTATTGATTTAGTTGTATTTTGTACTACGAATGGAATTGGTTGTTCATTTTCTTGTTCTTGTCCTTGTGCTAGTACTGTAGAACCTGGAAGTTGAGCAATCAAAGCAATTACTCCAAACATTGCAATCGTTGATAATGTCATAATGATTTTATTCATTAACTTGTCAATAAGGTCCAATATATATAAATAATTCGCAAATATGTGTAGCAAAAAGTGGACATGTTAAAGAAACTAATTCAATATAAAAATATGAAAAAACATAATCTTTGTTAGATTGTTGCTCTAAACAAAGACTCTACTATCCTTCAAGTTCTATCGAAGGTTTGATTGAGATTGACCTATTCCTTGAGTAGCAATGTTATCCTCATCATTATCATTATTAGAATTATTTCCTCCTTCATCACTATTATCGTCACTATCACCATTATTCTTCTTATCGTCAAATACTATATTTTCGGCTGATTGAATGTCAGTAACACATACAGCCTCTAATTCATCATCATCGTTAAATTGTGGTGCAAGTCTAAAGGATACTACATCATCTACATCAGTTCCATGTTCTATAGTCAAATCATCGCCACTTAATGCATCCGTACCTGAAAATGAAGCTGGAATTTCTGTCAGGTCAGCATTGTAATCATTAATGTCGACTAGTCCTGGAGATTCAAATGTTATGGACTTTACTGCAGGATCATCTCCGCAGTTATCAGAATCCGTTCCCAAAGTAACAAAGTGGTTGTGCCATACTGGATCATCTGCATTATCTTGTTCTTTGCTGTCTAAAACACCTGCATGTGTTGTGCTTACTACCACTGCATCTAATCCCTCAGTTGTTAAAATACCATATCCAAAAGCACCGTCATCACCATCTGTTGGAATGTGACCATGTGTCTCTAAAAATGCACCCATTTCATCTGAGTCTGAGTCGATGGTTGCCTCTCTAATATTAAGAAAGTCATCTGATTCAGTCGATGCAAATACCAAAGCAATTGGCGAACCCACTAATATCAAGAAGAGCAATGAAATAGAAGATAATACTGTTTGATTTCTCATCGTACCAGTTTCTAATGGGCGTTATTTATATATTTTGTAATTACTTAAC
>JAKDMR010000681.1 GCA_030452275.1 Candidatus Nitrosocosmicus sp.
TTGACATTGCATTATTTACGGATAAGGAATAATTTGCCTTAAATATTACATTGTTGAAAAGTCCTTTTCATGATCAAGACAAATTAAGGGCATTCTAATCATAATTCCTGTAATTTAGAAATAATTGTCCTAAAAATGATATGATTTACATTATTAGTAGCCTGATTAGCATTTGTGTATTCTCATTTAGAACGAGTTGAAATCTCATATATTCTAATTGATAGTAACGATTAGGGCAATCTATCAATGATATGAATCATGACATACTTGATAGATGCTATATGTATATTTTCTGATATGACAAACGAGAAAAATTCTAATCGCATAATGATGTCTTTGCATTCTCTCCATAAGGCTATTTCAGCCAAGACAGAACATAATCAGCAATGAAATGTAATATGTTGGCGATAAAATTTCCTAGTTTCAGATTTTGAAAAATCTTAATGTAAAAATATTGCGTTATTAGACAGCTAAGGTAATAACCTTAAATATTTGGCTTTTCTTGTTGGATAATTAAGGAGTTTTGTAATCGACCCAAAAAGGACCAGAAACTGATTATGGTTTATTAGAAATGTTTTGTAATTGCATCTTATGGATTTACCTTGGGGCGATCCCCCGTTCAAATAAATTCGCTACATCTATTGGCTTGATAACATCTAATGGTCCTCATGGTTACAATATTGACATGTGAATGGACCCATCATCTTTCTTATAGCCCTGGCCTAATAGCGGTTTCTTTGGGACCAACAAAACCAACAGTTGAAAATATAAGAATGTCAAAAGAATTTGGAATAAATCTATGTGCAACTGATCAAACAATACTCGCTAGCGTGGCTGGAGGATACAGCGGTAGACACTTTGACAAAATTAGTGCTTTAAAAGAATTAGGATTCCAATTCTATCAGGGAGACAGCATAGATGTACTAATGGTGAAAGGGGCTTCGTTAAGTGCTGAATGCAAGTTATTCAAAGAGGTCACTTTTGGGGATCATGTAATGCTAATTGGAGAGGTAATAGACGCATTACATAACCATGGAAAAGAGTCGCTAATATACCATAATTCAAAATATTGGTCCCTTCAATCCATAGTAAAGCCTGATCAAGAGACTCGTCAAAGTATAAAAGACATTTTAGAGAAACACAGGAAAAATTCACAATAATAACGATAAAATTTGGTAAAATAAATCAAGCAAGCAATTGTTTAAGCAATTCATATCGTTTGATATATTCTATTCCTTTTGGAGAAATAATATACTGAGGAACATCATCATATTCACTACTATTTAAAAAGGTTCTTTTAAGTAACTTTAGTTTTTCTTCGATTCTGGTGCTATTGTTATGTGTTAAATAATTTGTTCATTATTACAGTATATGAGGAATTCGAATGATAAAGGATATGAAGATGGTGCTGCTGGAACAAATAAAAATAGACAAATCGATTCACTAAAAGAATATTTAGACAAAGAATCTATGAGTCAGGTTGAAGTAAACGCAGGTGAACCGGCGTCCGTAAAGGGAAACCCAGATGACAATCAAATAACATCAGAAGGTCATACTAGAATAAGCATTGAACGAGCAAGTGAAGAGTATCAAAAAAAGAAACATACAAAAATAGAAAATGATTCTTAAACAAGTCTAATAATTCTTATTTTTTTGAATC
>JAKDMR010000682.1 GCA_030452275.1 Candidatus Nitrosocosmicus sp.
CTAAAAGATACCTATTGGTCTTAGTATTGCTCCGTTTTTATTTTTTAAATTTCTTAATAATTTGGATAAAATGAAAAATAGAAGCCGCCTAGAAATTATAGCAATGATCCTTGAAACAGTAGGAGATAATGGTGCGATACAGGCTAAAATCATGTACAAAGTATATCTTTCGTTTCTCCAAATGAAAGAATACTTATCTAACCTTATGAAAAACGACTTAATCATTTATGATGATGGGGCTCAAATTTATAAGATGACTGAAAAGGGAAGACGCTTTCTGATACTGTATAAACAAATGACAGAGTCAATAACCATGACAAAACCAATACTTTAATTTTTTTATTTTATCGATGAACAAAACTTTGATCAATTTATAAAGAGGATTTTTTCAATTGTATTCGTGATTTTTGATACCGGTTTGAAACTGAACGAATTAAAAGAAAATTCCTTTGAGAAAATCACCATAGAAAAAGAAGAAATTTTGATTGGAAAAAGAAACTGTCGAGTATATGCTTTTAACAATAGGTGCCCACATAAGGGTGCGTCTCTGTCCAAGGGAAGCTTTCATGGGGATAATGTAGTTTGTTATATGCATGGATATGAATATGATATTTTTACGGGAAAATTAGAAAACATGAAGTCATGGAAAAAAGATGAAACTTGGATTGAACAAAATGAACAATGGAGACATTCTGACGATCTTAAAATCTACAAAATCCATTTGAGCGATGAGAAAATCTTAATTGAAATAAATTAATTTTTTATTACAATTTAAGCTAATGTGGTCTAAGATGAGTTAACTTGTCTATCATTCTGGTACCGAATCAATTATTAATTTTCCGTTTTCTGTTTTTACAAATAAGAACCTATTGTCTTTGAAAATTAATGTCAATTCATTGTCTTTTTCTTCAACATCTAGGAGTTCTTGTCCTTTGATACCATCAAATTTAGCCATAATAGATGGCAATTATACGTTATATTTAAATTAAATTATTTTGCTTAGTAAATCTATTCTCTGTCTATTTGTTGGCTGTTCGATTCTTTTTTCAAACTGTTCTTCTCTATGCATTCATGCTTACCCCATGACAACTCTACCAATACTGTAATGTCGTTCTTACCTTTCCTTAGGGCATCAGGTTTTATCTCTATGTCCTTGTTAAAATCAAACAACAACTGTCTAGCTTCTTCCTCCTCTAATGGATAAAATGGGGTGTCATCTTTAACTATCATAATCCAAATCCTATGATCAATTTTTGGATTTCTGGTCCAGAAAAAAATAGCTTTTCTTATTAATTTTATTGATTCAATAATTTTTCCGTTATTTTTGATGTCTAGTTTGATAGTGAGTCTCAGTGAATTATCATGTTTATTATAAGCTTTCTCCCAATTCCTTTGTGTCAATACTTGTCGGATAAGTCCATCTATGGAAAAACTTAAGGTTAATATAGACAACTTCTCATTCATTGGTCTTTCTTGTGCTCCTCTTAAGGTCAAAGCACTGATTCGACTTTCATTTTCGTCCAATTTGGATACTGAGAAGGTATCATTTATATCCTCAATATGTAGTTGTCTTTTATATATGCATGCTGAGGTTACACATGCTAGGGACAAAGAATTAGAATTTAAAATACACGACATAGATATATCTATA
>JAKDMR010000117.1 GCA_030452275.1 Candidatus Nitrosocosmicus sp.
AGAGAAACAGGGAGCAAAATGATGAGAGGATAAGGAATTAGGATACAAAGCAAAAGAATATCATAAATGATGATGCTTAGCTGCTTTTCGGAACTTGTCTTTGTTTTCCACCCTACTAATTCTGTTTCTTTTCTTATCTCTTTAGATATTTTCTTTGTAAACTCTTTTGAAGTTTCGTTGTCCTTTGTTACTTTTAACAATTCTTCGTATACTGCAAATTCAAACATATTTGAAAATCCTAATTTCCTTCTTTCTTTCTCTTCATTCAATAACTCTTCAAGTATCTTTTTATAGTCGTTAAAATAATCTGCTTCCTCTTTTCTCTCTTCCTTTTCTTCCATGATTAGATTGTCAAGTCTCTCTTTCATTTTTTCATAGTATGCCGGGTTTTGATGTGCCTTTGTTGCTATGATTTGAGTTGCCTTGTTATTTATCAAAGCGGTTTGAGTTTTCTTGTTGTTTTTGGTTAGTTTTGCAATGTCGCTTAGAAAGGTTTCATCTGTTACTTCTCTTACTTCCATCAACTTGGCTATGTTAAGAGAACGAATATGATCATCAATTAGTTGTTGAACCTTTTTCCCATCTTCCTTTAGGCTGGTTTGAACACCTCCATAATAGTTTCTTAGCATCTGTCTTTTTTGCGACAGGAACTTTAGATTTTCAATATATGGATTAGCTTCCTTACGGGGTAACACTGCGTCCATCGCCTTGGAAAACATTTTAAAAGCGTATTCAAAATCATCTCTCAAATTTATGGGTTCAAATTTTGTTATAATCTCTGTATTATCATTTTTGTCCTCGAGGTCGGAGAAATATGTCATGGCCTCCTTCGCCCTAAGTCTTAATTCAGTTACTTCATTTTCAAAAGGAATTAGGACGTCTGTTATATCCTGCTCATCGAAGATAGCCAGAGCCTTTTGGAGTTCATTTGTGATTCCGCAATAGTCCACTATAAGACCAAATTGTTTTCCAGCGTTGTAAGGTCTGTTTACCCTTGCAATGGCCTGAAGTAGAGTGTGTTCTCTCAAACCCTTGTCAAGGTACAGCACTTGAACTATAGGCGCATCATATCCCACTAGCAACATGTCCACCACTATAAGAATCTGAGTTGGATCATCGGGGCTCTTAAACCAAGTGGTTTCTTTCTCTCTTTGTTCTGGAGATAAAAAGTATTCATCCCAACTGCTTCCATCCTTTCCTTTTTCACCCAGTCTGGATGTCATTATAATCTCTGAAAGGGGACCATTTAGTTTGTCAAGTTCTCTTTTGTATGTTACGGCTGCCTCCCTCGATGAAGCAACGATCATCGCTTTGTATCCATTTGGATTGATTTCTTTGGTAAAGTGTTCTATTAAATCTATACAGATTTTTCTTATTCTAGCAGGGGCTTCATTTATTTTTTCCTTGGTTACATACTGTTTTTTTAATTTGTCTTTGTCATCCTTCCAAAGATGATTAAACACTCTATCAAACACTTGTTCAATAGTTTCATCCTCTCCCTCCACAAATAACTCAGATAGTCTTCCTTCATACATAATGGGGAGAGTTGCTCCATCGGCCTTTGATTCTTCAAATGAGTATCTATCAAGCAAGGGTCCAAAAACTTTGTAGGTGCTTTTGTTCTTTTTGTCTATTGGTGTTCCCGTAAAGGCAAAGAAGATGCCGTTAGGAATTGCAACCCTCATTGCTTCTGCGTTGAATTTGTATTGTGTTCTGTGTCCCTCGTCAATTAAAACAATAACTTTCTCTTTGGTATGGATCAAACTATCTTCTTTTACTCTAAACTTGTGAATAGTAGTCATTATTGTTTTTCCTTTTGGACTTTTTAGCAGTTTTTCAAGATCTTTTGAAGATTTGGCCTTAATTGGAGTGGGAAATCCGCATGCTTTGAAAGTCTTGTGAATCTGCTCATCCAGTTGTTTTCTGTCCGTAACTAAAAGGATAGGAGGATTTCCAAATTTATACATTAATTGAGTAGCAAGCCACAACATCGACAATGATTTTCCTGATCCCTGAGTGTGCCATATGACACCTCCCTTGTCAGTAACAATATTTTCTTTTCTATCTAACTCAAGTTTCTCTACCGCTTTAGTTACTACTCTATATTGCTGATGCTTTGCTATTTTTTTTATTTTTTTGTTGTTTGCCACTTCATAAATAACATAGTTTTTTAAGAGGTCAAGGATGTGTTTTTTGTCAAGCATCCCTGCTACCAGAATCTCCTGCTCTCTTGGTCGTTTTCTCTTGGTTAGTTTTTGAATATCTTCTAAGGGAAGAGGATGTGCTTCAGACCATCTCGCATAATGGTTTACGTCAGAACCTATACTACCATGTCTTGCAAGAATTCCGCATGTAGCAATCAAAAAGTGATTATAAAACATTAACCTTTCATAACCATGTCCTCTGCTCTGATACCTTGCAAAGTTTTTTTCTACTGCTTCCTGAATCGGATTTCTAATGTTGGGAGATTTACATTCTATAACTACAAGTGGAATACCATTAACAAAAACAACTATATCGGGGTAAATCGGTTCCTTTAACCCTTCTAACTGAAACTGATTCGTTACTACAAAGTCATTATTTTCAGGATTCTCAAAATCAAATAATCTAACAGTCTTGTCAACATTTCCCTCTCCAAAGTTCTGAACTACAGTAATAGGATCTAATCCGCCAGATCTAGATAATCCGACAAGTTTTGCTCGGATCTGTTCATTGAGATCCATTGGATCTAGATTGGTAGGAAAGTTCTCTTCCTTTATCTGGTCTAATGTATCATAGACACTATCATCATCTATTTCTGGATTTAATTTACGAATTACTTTTTCTAGTCTGTCATATAGGATAACCTGTCGATAATCTTTTCTTTCTAGGTTTAGGTCCTGTTGACTTTTATAGTCGTAACCCATCGCAATAAGCTGATCCAAAGCAGGTTTTTCCGATTCTCTATATTCTTCGCTTTCTTCTCTTCCAATTAGATAATAAGGTGTTTCTGACATTATAATCTAAACCTTGACTCTTATCCTTCCAGTTAGAAGCTGCTGCATTAAACCTTTTTTTAGTATCTCTTCAGTTTTCTTTTTATCTTTTAGTTTTTGTATTAGATTATCAACATTTGAAAGAATTGAAGCGATTTCTTGTTGTTCCTTCAATGGCGGGATTGGAAAACTAAAATTAATAAAATCTTTCTGATAGAGGTGATTGATGGTTGAACCTGCTTTTAACCTGTTCAAAAATTTAATAAAATAATTAGAAAGAAGTACATAATATAAAAAGAAAGGTACATAATTTTTCTTTATCGGACGAATTACAAATATTCCAGTGTTTAGTGTTGCAAATTGTGGAAGAATATCTATATATGCAATTTTTCCAATGGTACCATCTTTAGTGACTAACACGTCGTCTTTTTTTAATTGAATGTTTTCATCCTGGATATACCTTACTTTGTCAACATATACGCAATTCTTCCAATCAATTCTTCCATATTTGAAATCAGTGCCGGTAACTAGATAAAATTCACCCTGTTCACGATATTCTGCAGTTGTCAATCCTTGCCATCCTATTCTACCCTTAAGAATAGAATTCTCGAATATTTTCTCAGATTTCCATTCTTCAGGTATTTCACCTAATTCGGTTTTCTTAAACTTTGTATGTCCAATTCCTTTTGTAAGTAACCTTTGCATCAGTCCTTTCTTTAGTATTTGAGTCTGTCTTATTACTTGATCTGTTTTTTGGATTAGAATATCAACATTTGAAAGTATACATGCAATTTTTTGTTGTTCTTGTAACGGCGGTATTGGAAAAGATAAATTGTAGACATCATTTCTATTTAGCCCTGGAATTCCGGTAGCTGAATTAAGGTTTTTTAAATTAAGGAAAATCAAAAAATAGTATATCCATCTTAGAGATAATTCGGTTCTTTTCTTTATGAAATATGCAGTATCAATAGTCCAAAAATTAGATTCTGACCACACTACTTCTCCAATCGAACCTTTTCTTCCTACAATAATCCCAGGTCCTTCTGTCATATACTCATCATGAAATCCTACAACACCATTTGAACCAAATACGGGAAATTTGGAACCGTGTCTTTTTGATTCAGTTAAACCTTTTCCTTAATCGAGTGAGATTAAATTTCCAATGGATTCAGTTTTCCATTTATTTAGATAGTTACTTTTGAGTTGCATGTCTACATTACAAACCCTAGTTCTTTGAGATCAAGTTTAACATGGGTTGCCAAATCCATTCTCTCTTGTTCCATTTTTTTCAGTTCATCAATGGTTTTCTGAATATCTATTTCTTCATCTGCTATAGAAATATCAACGTATCTTGGAACATTTAGGTTAAACTCATTTTCTTTTAGTTCTTCAAAAGTAGCAATATGACAGTATTTTTCTATATCTTTGTAATTTTTAAATGCTTTTGTAATTTTCTCTATATTTTGTTCTCTTAGTAATTTACGAACCTTTCCTTCCTGATAGTCTTTGGTCGCATGTATGAAAATAATCTTGTTTTCTCTATATTTTGGTTTTTTCTTGTTTAATACTAGAATGCATCCTGGAATTCCAGTACCGTAGAAAAGTTTAGGTGGTAAAGCGATCACTGCTTCAATAATATCTTCTTTGACCATGTTTTCTCTGATTCTTGATTCTTCATTTCCTCTAAACAACACGCCTTGAGAACAGATAACAGCCACCTGACCCTCTTCGTTTAAGGAAGAATACATATGTTGAATAAAGGCAAAGTCAGCTTTATCCTGACCTGGTGGTATTCCAAACTTGTATCTGTTATATGGATCTTTGGTTGCCTGTTTATTGTCCCAGTCCATGCTAAAGGGAAAATTTGCCAATACCTTGTCATATTTCTTTAGTTGACCACCTTCTACCAACTTGGGATTGGTCAAAACGTCACCATACTCTATTTTAAAGTCTATAATGTTATGAAGGACCATGTTCATCTTACACATTGCCAGGTTCCCATAGTTGCTTTCCTGACCATCCAGAACTAAATCTCTTGGATTGCCACTTTTTCTTTCTACATATTTTCTAGATTCAATAAGCATACCTCCAGAGCCACAGGTAGGATCACAGATCTTCATTCCTTCCTTTGGCTCTACTAAATCTACGAGTAATCGAACAACTTCTCTAGGTGTAAAGAATTCACCTCCTTTCTTTTTAGTTTCATCAGCAAATTCCGCTAAGAGATATTCATAAGCGTCTCCAAAGATATCTTCTTTTTCTAAATCTTCATTTCTTAACCTTGGAGAATTAAGTGTGAAATTAATGCTCAGAGTTTATCGTCAGGGTATTTTCTTTTGTCATTATATTTTGTATTTGTAAGAACCCCTTCCAGATCTTTATTCTCTCTTTCAACAAGGCGACAAACATCGTCTATCTTCTCACCAATGTTTTCGGCTGCCGATGATAAAACAGACCAACTAGCCTTTGGAGGAACAAAAAGGTAATGTCTCCTTCTGTCCTCATACGCTTCCTTTTTACTTCGTCCTTTCTGTATCATCTTTTCAGCATTTTCCTCAAATGTATCATTAAGTCTTTTTAAGAACAATAAAGTCATGACAGGTTGCCTATAATCACTTGGATCAAGTGATCCGCGTAGAATGTCAGATGCACCCCATAGATGAGACTTTAAGAATTCAAAGGTAATCTTTTGATTTTCTAGCGTATAATTAACAGGTTTAATCATTTTTCTTGTACCTTTTTTAGACAAATACTTTGATACGCTATGATCAAGAATTTATTATTTTTCAAATTGATCGTGATCACTTAATTTTGTTACAAGAACTAAAATGGATCTGTCTATTTAAGATAATAATTATTCCATTATTTTGATCATCCAAAATACTTTTTAATTAAGCTTTAAAAATTTGACAATAACTTGCTTAAAACTCAATTCGGTAATTTTTGAGCAGAGACTATTTAACTAAAAAGTAAACAGAAAACTAAATCAGAGTGCTGTTAGTCAGATGCATAAATAAGTGAAGAGTGCTTGACAGAATATAATAAATTAAAATATTATTATGGTAAGAACCTTGCAGAACTGCTTGCAGATAAATTTTGCAATACATATACAAAATTCCAGAAACATGATTTCGTCAATGCTGCGGAGAGAAAAACAATAGATCTGGAACTAAAAGATCGTATTGAGGTAATCGCAGATGCACTATATGAATTTCTTCCAAGAGACTACAAGAAATCCATCAAAATAATTGTGACTATACTTGGTCCACCAAATCAAAATGAAACTGGAATGTTTAGAGAGGGGTACTGGCTGATGCCGTTAGCATTTTTTGTAGAAAAAAATGGTATAAATGAATTTGAGATCTCTACTAATGCAATTTATCATATAACTCAACGCAGTACTGGTGAATACGCTGTACGTCCATTTATTGTGAAATATCCAAAAAGAATGATGTCATTAATGCTGAAATGGTCACAAGACAAAAGCGTTCACGTAAGAAGATTGTCTTCTGAAGGAACACGACCAAGACTCCCATGGGCAAAAAAACTTGATCAATTTATCATGGATCCAAAACCAATCCTACCTATACCGTTTAGCACAAATAAAGGAACAAGGTTTATAGCTTGGATTAACAAAATA
>JAKDMR010000118.1 GCA_030452275.1 Candidatus Nitrosocosmicus sp.
ATTTTAAGTAAATTATGTCGCTTATTATTTTCATGAGGCATGGTCAAGCCTATAACAATGTCAAAAGACTGTTAGTTGGAAGAAACCTTGAATCTCATTTGACCGAATTAGGTCGAAAACAGGTTAAACAAAGCAGCGAATTACTAAAGTCAATTCCGATTCACAAAATTTACTCTAGTCCAGTAATCAGGACTGTAGAAACTGCAGAAATTGCATCAGAGACACTAGGTCTAGATTACGAATTAGATGAAAGATTATTTGAAATCGAATTAGGCAAATTAGTTGGCCTTTATTATGACGATGTTTTATCTGCTCACGGTGATTTGTTTGCAAAATTTTATTCGGATAATGATGACGAAAACTCTTTACTCGAATTTGAAGTGGAATCCTTTGGTTCTGTAAGGGAAAGAATTCGAAATTTATTGCAAGAATTCGTCGGAAAACATGTAGATGAAAACATACTCTTAATATCTCATTTGGATCCAATCAAAGCTGCGATTTCGCTAGCTATGAATATAAAGCCATCATCAGTATACAGCGTTCAAGTCCCAAATGCCTCTATTAATGTATTAAAGAGCTATCAAGATAATTTAACATTATGTGGCCTTAATATCTTAAATATGGAGCGATTTCTCACCGAATTTTAATATTTTTATTCGAGCTAATTGATTTAAGTATCGTTTTATTTTTCATTCATTATTTTGTTTGGTCATGTGTTTGCCATTTATCAAACTGACATTAGCAAAAACCT
Organism: Candidatus Nitrosocosmicus sp.; assembly: GCA_030452275.1. GTDB lineage: Archaea > Thermoproteota > Nitrososphaeria > Nitrososphaerales > Nitrososphaeraceae > Nitrosocosmicus. Next base: position 752 of record JAKDMR010000118.1, read on the forward strand.
TAAATGACAGAAAGATTCACCAATCAAAAGAGAGTGGAGATTAAGGTATGGCTTTTTCCTCTGTTAACAAAATATTGTTGATTTTCATATTTAGTTCTATGGCTGTAATAGGTATTCAAAGTATACTCCAAATAGTTTATGCTGCTGAAGGTGGTGAGACTGTGATCCGTCGAGTTGAGATTTGGGGTTTGTTTTATAGAATGATGGTTGCGGCCTTTGTTGTTGGAGCTATAGTTCAGGGTTTGAATGTTTATATTACTTGGAGATTTAGGGAGTCCAATCCTCGTTTTAAAAATATTGATAATAGTGGAGGTAAAATGTAGTGGGGCACAGTACTCCGGAATGGGTGTTCATAGGTGCCGTCACTGCGATCCTGATTTGGGTGGGGGCGGAATCATGGAATGTAGAACATAGCTTGGAGTATGCACCCCCTAATTCGGAAACCGTAAGAGTGGTAGGCCAGCAATGGTTTTGGTCATTTCAGCATGCTGATGGTACTCAGGAAATAAACGAGCTTCACATAAAGGAGGGAATACCTTACAGGTTCGAAATAGTTTCAAATGATGTCGTTCATAGTTTTAGCATCCCGGATTTTGCTATACTCATGGATGCAGTACCGGGAAGAGTTAATACCGTTTGGAATGTCTTCGATGAACAAGGCGAATATCTAATTCAATGCAGAGAATATTGCGGTATGCTCCATCAGGATATGAGGGCAAGATTATTCGTTGAACCCAATACTGATAATGCTACTGCTGTTTCAAGTGAGTCAGAGCCTACAATATCCCAGGGTAGTGGAACGGCTATTATAATTGCACCAGGTGGGGGTGAAGTAGGTTCTACTGGGAGCGGAACGATGAGAGTAGTTGAACCAAGAAATTTGACTCAGGCACCTGCCAACGATTCTACTGCGGCTACCAATGCTACAGACGGTAACACCACTTCCTCCGGGAATGCTTCATCAACAGCTTCAGCATCTGGTCCAACTTTGTCTATTCCTGCAGGTGCTGCAACTCCTGGAAATCCGGCTTACGCACCAGACACATTGACAGTTACAAAGGGAGATGTAATCACAGTGACAAACGACGATACTGCACCCCATACTGTAACCAATGGAGCTACTCCTGGCGATGCTGATGCTGGACAATTGTTTGATACCAGCATTATGATGCCCGCAGCAACAGCTCAAATAGATACAGCTACCGTAGAAGCGGGAGATCATCCTTTCCATTGTACTGTACATCCTTTCATGACTGGAACACTCACGGTACAATAACTCTGCATTTTTTTGTCCCTTTTTGTAGAATCAATATAATATGGATATTACAATAAAAACGATAATTATTTAGAAATTTCCGCTTATTGAGACTTTTTTATATGTTTTAGTATATTGTGTAACAAAGAGGAATCCAAATGCTTTTATAGACTTATTTCGATTTTATTGGATATAGGGGTGTTATTGTCAAGAAAATGGTTCTAGAATTAAAAAAACCTCGACCCATATGGGAGATCATATTTTCTACTCATCATACTGATATCGGGCTATTGTATATTATAGCCTCAATGGTGGCATTATTTGCTGGAGGCGGTCTAGCAATGGCGATCAGGGCTGAATTATTTTTACCTGGACTACAGGTATTCTCTGGCCAAGCAGATTTTTCAAGATTTTTCACGGTCCACGGAACAACTTTATTGTTTTTGTGGTTGCTCCCATTTGCTTCTGGGGTTGGTAATTATCTAATTCCTATTATGGTTAGATACAAAGATATGGCATGGCCAAAACTTAATGCCGTTGCATTTTGGATTATTCCTCCGTGCATGTTTTTGGTTTGGGGGGGATTCTCTGATACGACTTGGAATGCATATCCTCCATATTCTATATTAAAAGCCCCGGGCCCAGCCGCGGATATGTGGATAGTTGGGTTAAAGTTGCTGGGAATATCTTCTGTGCTAGGAGCCATTAATTTCGTTGTTACTATATTAAAAATGAAACATCCAGACTTGCCATTGATGAAAATGTCGTTGTTTAGCTGGGCAGTCTTGGCGACGTCACTAATGATTATTGTAGCAATTCCTACCTTTGCAGCATCATTGATAATGCTTTATACAGACAGGTTGGGCGTAACTGGATTCTTTAATCCTGAAATGGGTGGAGATCCTATAGCGTATCAACATTTGTTCTGGTTCACATTCCATCCGGAAGTCTACATATTTGTGCTTCCTGCCATTGGTATGATGTATGAGATAATTCCTACATTCTCGAGGAAGCCTCTATTTAGCTACTATTCAGGTGTTGTGGCGCTGATAGTCATATCCATTATTGGCTTTGGTTCATGGGCACATCACATGTTCGCAGTCGGTATGAGTTTTACTGAAAAGACCGTATTCATGGTTGGGACTTTGGCTGCAGTGCCATCATCAGCTATGCACGTCTTTAACTTTTTAGCTACCATGTGGGGTGGTAGAATTAAGTTTGCTGCGCCTATGCTGTTTTCGGTAGGAGCCATATTGCTGTTCTTTTCTGCGGGAGCAGGAGGTGTGGTAAATACTGCGATGCCGCTGGACTTTCTGACTCACGACAGCTATTGGGTGGTCGGGCATTTCCACTTGTTTGTAATGGGGACCATATCGCTGGCGTTCACTGGGTTCATTTACTATCTGTTCCCGCTGATAACAGGTAGAATGTATGATACTAGATTGGCGAAAGTACATTTCGTATTGACTTTTGTCGGAATTGCTGTAATATTTGGTGTACAACACATTCTGGGACTGTATGGATTGCCTAGAAGGGTTGTAGACTATCTGCCAATACCAGAGCTGATTATTATGAACCAAATAGCTAGTTTTGGGGGTTGGGCAATAGGCGCATCTTATGCAATATTCCTATATAACATGATAAAGTCCGCAATGTTTGGCAAACCAGCTAATCCAAAAGATCCATTCGAATTAGGGACCGGAGTTGAATACTACTATGACTACGCACGACGAGACCCACATCACTAAAACCTCACCCCAGCGTTTTATGAAGGGGTTGATAATTATAGGGATCACCCTCGCATTCTTGGGGTATATTACAATTGTATATTGGGCAGATACTGCTAGTATTCCGCCACCCGTCTCTGCTCCACCACCTGCTCCCACTAGTGCTCCAGGGGCAGCATCTGAAACAACAAGTACTGGCGCTACAACCACGTCAAATGGTGCTGCGCCTGCTTCATCAGGTCCTACAATTTCAGTCCCTGCAGGTGCCTCAACTGCTGGAAATCCGGCTTACGCTCCAGACGCACTAACCGTTACAAAGGGAGATGTAATCACGGTGACAAACGACGATACTGTACCTCACACCGCAACAAGTGGCACAGGACCACAGGATCCCAACTCGGCAACGCTGTTTGATACAAGCATTATCATGGCCGGTGAAACAGGACAAATAGATACGGCTAGTTTGGAAGCAGGGGACTATTCTTATTATTGTACTGTACATCCTTTTATGACGGGAACTATTACAGTACAATAATTTTTTTTATTGCATCAAAACTTAAAATAATAGAAATCAAGCCATGAATTACGATAAGTTTCTTCAGGTTTTTTCAATTGGTACCTTGTGCGTATTGTTTGGATTAATGACCCTTGGTGGATACGTTAGTTCTACAGGTGTCGGTTTATCTTGTCCGCAGTGGCCATTATGTCCACAGGGATTGATTCCTTCTTATGAGTTTTTGATAGAGTATATTCATAGAACAGTTGCTGCATCTACCGGACTTTTGGTGTTTTTAACTATGATATTTGTACTTAGGGGAAAACATTCGCTTAAATCCACCAAGATATTTTCCATCATAGCAGCAGCTACCGTTGTGGGCCAAATTACATTAGGGGCGATCGTTATCAATGAGAAATTACATGCAGATTTAGTAACTGCACACTTGGGTTTGGGCTTGGTCTTGTATAGCAGCATGATATATGTTGTGATAAACGTATACTATACAAATCTCAAACTAAAATCCCCACCGAATCCGTCTAAGCCGTCTGGACGTGATAATGGTAATACTCCTGAAGTAAGTTCCCCAACTTAGCAATAAATTAATTGTAAGCTGTAATGCCGTCGTTTTCTGTAAAAACATTTAACAAAGAAAAAAAAACGATTTCGGGAAAAAATCTTATACCATATTTCTTAATCGCTTTCTTGGTGTTTTCTGTTTATTCATCAATTCCAACTCCATTTTTTACTGCAAATGCTCATTTCGATCGTTTTGCTTCATATAATAGCTCTGGAATGGGAATAGGTGACAAATATTATGTATTACAGCAATTAGAACCTGAATATGTAAAACCTAATGAACCTTCAAAAATTATGTTTAGTATCCAAGACAAACACGGTAAAGACGTCTACGATGTTACAGTCACGGTTGAAATATATTCTATAAATGGAGAACGTGTTTTAGTGTTCCCATGGACAACCCTAGAAACTGGAGATTTCACTATTCCATTTGTATTTACAAAAAATGGTAATTATCAAATTGTATTGAGTATACTAAATGAAGACATATCTAGCAGCAAAATACTTGATACCGTTCCTCCGCCACGAACCATTCTAAATGATAGTCTAAACTGCAATTGTGAAAGAGCTGTATTTAATGTTTCTATAACCGAGACTTTTGGATTGATCTCTACTCTTGCCATGTATGGCACAATTATTGGGGTTGTCATTGTGTTGGGAATCGTATTAATCTGGATATTTGTAAGTAGAAGGAAAAACAAGTCCAATCCTATCTAAGGTCGAATTCATTAAATATTCCATGTTTTTTGGTTGTGGGTGCAACAACAATTTCGCAGCATACCATATTCACGCGGCATTAGGGAAGTCAGATCAGCGAGGTGGGGCGAGGCGGGGCGAGGCGAAGCGAGACGGAGTACGCTGTATTTCTTGTTTGTGTATTGTGTTCCAATCTCTTTTTCTTTTCTTTTAGCAATTCTTTGCTGCTACTTTTCCACCAACTTTGTGGTTCAATCCATTATCCTTATGGAGCAAATTTGACATGGAGTTACCGATAGATCATTGGTAGTAATATTGGTAATAGGCATAGTCTACTTGAAGAGGCCAGAAATTAAGAGATATAGGAAGAGTGTCAAGAAATTCGGAAATGCAAAGTGATGTAGACTTTATTTTCAAATTGTCTTATATTTATTTACCCTCTTTTCATGCATGGTGGCGGTATTAGGAAATGGTGGTAAATCAGCTTTGTATGTAGTTAATTTACATTTTTTATTATTAATCATCAATTCGTTTTAGTTGTATTTATATTGATGTTTGCCTTTTTTTCTAATCATGAATAAATTAAAGAAAATCTCTTTAATTTTTATACTGAGCACCTTTGTTATAGCATTACTAGCCTTAGTAACTCTAAATGCCTTATTTATAGTGGGTGGAGTTGCTAGTTTTGTGATGGCTTTGTTTTATCTGTATTTACAGAGGGCTAGGCAATCATTTAAGAAAGATTTGTTGGATGCAATGAAATAACACTTCAACTATTTTTTAGCTTTTGTTTTTTTCTTTTAAAAAAAATATTTTAATGTTTGCTGTGTTTTAAACAACTCCACTAATTGAATAGTTATTCTGATATTATATAGTCCACCAATCCATAATTATTGTACTCTCGGATATATTATTGGTATTTTCATTGGTATTACTTGCCTGTTTAGATTAAGAAATAAATTAATCTATTTTCTTTTTTTTTAATTCGAGTTTAAGGGCGTGAGTGTGATCTCGTTCATTGTATTAACGGTTGTTTCATAAGTTAAGTCTCATATCTTAGGCCAATATCCTATTCTTCTAAGATACCTTCG
>JAKDMR010000119.1 GCA_030452275.1 Candidatus Nitrosocosmicus sp.
TGTAAATTATTGTCGATTTCATTTAAATTCGTGTAATTATCTATTTCTTGATTGAAAGGTGAAGTGGCAGTAGTGGCAGTAAAGTCAAACTGCGAAGAATCTACTATTGGATAGTATATTTTTCGTCGTCCGTCTATTTTTGAATTGATTTCGTCGATGAGTCCATTGTTTTTTAATTCTTGCAGATAGGTTTTATTTACATTATCCGTTGTAATGGGTTTGCCTTTGACTTTTTTAAACTGCTCTGCTAATTCGGTGGTTGTCAGCGCTATTCTATCCTCTTCTATTATTTCTCCACTGTTTTTGATGGTACGATCAGGAGAGTCTTTTGATTTGAATTTGGACATAAAAACTTGAGAAAAAAATTCAAGTTTGTGTGTAGGAATGCCTGTAAGATTGTGAGTTAAAGTCAAAACTTGTTCCAAGTCAATTGGAGTTGAGATGGCCAAGTTTTCACTTCCCATTATGAGTTTTGGCCTATTAAACGAGTTTATTTTAGTTACCAATACTAGCAGAGAAAATACTTTGTCAACCATTCGGACATCAGGTCCCTTCTCAGAAGGAAGCGATTCAGAGAGAATTTGCTGGAAGGGAATCCATACATTATTATCTTTATTTTTTAAAAGTTCGTTTTTTAATAGAGTCATACAATCCTTCGCAATAGATACCTCTTCGTCTGAAACAATAACTTGGCTTTGAACTATTGCGGGAAGTCCCTTTCTTTGGCCTATTAGCAGATTAGACTCGCTATACTTTTTCTTTATCATATTTGGAGAGGTAATTAAAAACCTGCTTTGAATTTCGGGCCACATAGGCCAGTTAGACTCGTCTTTAGCACTGCAAAATATGCATGCAGGCCAGCCCTTTGTAATTGGATGCTTGACTTCTTGACCAGTAGATTTTGTTTGATAAACGTAAGGATGTTCTATGTATAAAGTATCATGAGATAAAACGGGTTTAAGTATGTCCCATGTTTCTTGATGGGGCGGCTCTAAAAATACCAATACTTTGTTAGTGAGGTCTATTAGCACTTTGGAATTGTTGATTATGATTTCTAGCTGTTCTTTTAACTCGCTTTTCTTTTCTTCATTATTTTCGGTGGCTAATCTTTTCTTTAGCACAAGAACTTTTGGTCCAATTGGATTGTAATCTTCGTCTACTTGAATACCTTTATTTCTTATGATTACACGGGGAGACATACTTCCAATCATCCAAATATCTTGATGAGGAAAATATTGTATAACCTCGTTTACCGAATAGGTCTTCCCTTCACTTGTGGAAGCCATTATTCCCAGGTTTAAGGGATACTTTGTATAGGCACTTAAACCGCAATAGGCTATAAGTCTGATTAGCGAATTTTCTTGTTTAACAGTCATTTGTATTGTTTTTATAATAAACTCAAAGAAGTTTTTATTTCCGATCTTCTCCAATAGTTTCGCCTCCTCCTGATTAGACTGATCATAGATTCCTGGATTTTCTCTTTTGATATACTTGTTATTTTCACTATCTACTAAATCCCGATCAAAGTATTTCAGATCTTGGTTCCATATCGTTTCAATTTCCTTATTAGAAAGAGGTTTGGAACATATTTCTTGGTTTATCCTAAAGAAAAAATCTTTTAATTGTTGCATCCTTTTAGAGTTTTTGTGATAGTTTAACATAAAAATCCCAAAATCAAAAAGTGTTTCGTTTCTTGATCCTTCCTGAATTTTATGCAAATCAAATTCTTTGTTGATTTCAAGCTCTTTTGCAATCTTCTTTAGATAATCATCTAGATTTGAATTGAAGTTATCAGAGTAACATGAATTAATGTCGTTGTATCTTTCATAAAATTTGTCAACTATTGTTTCCAATTCTATCGATTGATTTTTGTTAAGTGAAAGTAGATTATCAATACCTTTTATTAGGTACGGAAAACCATCTTTATGAACAGACGGTGTTACGGTGACCAGAGTGGTGGAATCAGATTTTATTTCTATAGCAGGAATATTTTCATCCTCAGTATTACTATTATTGTCCTTAACCGATCTGTTTATTCTTCCTCTTTTCTTCAGTTGAATTTCTGTAACAAAGTAAATATGTGCTTTAGTGTTTATTGCATCTGAATGCTGTTCTACTATAGTTAATTGTGATAACTCTATTAATGAATTTGCATGAAACAAGGGGGATGTAATCGCAAGAAATTCCTTGATTGCGCTTTCATTATCTAGATCAATACAATTTAAGTATCTTCCTTGATTCCCTCCTCTGTTAATCTCGCCAGTAATGATGGCAATACCTGAATCATACATTCCACTTTTTCTCCATACTTCATGCATTTCCAAAGCAACTGGTTTGTTTTGCCATCTCTTCCATTTTACTAATGGTGTTTTTGTTTTTGAATAAAATGGAATTACATTTACTCCAATCTTATTGTACCAAAAGTTGCAGAATTCTCTGATATGTGGAATATCATGTGGAACTGTCATGGCAAAAACCTCGGACAATCACAGTCATATATTAAACATGGTGAACCACTCTCATTTAAGATATCATTTTGATGATCACGTGATTCGTGACCACATGAGCATATGTATTCAAGAACATAATCAAAGGAAAGATTATTTCTATTTTCAGAAACTTGCCTTACCTGAATTTTTTTACACATATCGAACACAGATCGAGAATGATATTTCCGAAAATTCCTGCATCTACACTAATCTTCTCTGTAGCCTTATTGTTACAGCCATATCCAAAACAGATTCCTTTATTAGGTTCTCTAACTAAACTTCTGTTGTTCATAGGTTGTAGTAATCTCCTATTGATCTCTATGTTTGCTTGAATCTGGGTATCCAGCCTCTCCTTCAAGCAATCTAGCTCTGTTTTTTATGTTGATGAGCTCTCGAATTATTTGATCATACGTCTGTTCTTTTCTTCCAATTTTAGATAACAGTAATCTGGTCTCTTTGGTTACTAATATAGTAGACTTGTAGTCACTCATGACATAATATATGAACACATAAGAGATATGTACAACTATATAGATTGGTATACTGATTGGTTAGTGAAGAAAGAATTAGACAAGTTGAAGAGTTTATAGAAAGAAATCCTGGTTTACACAAAGAACTCATAGTAGAGGCTATGGCAGATTATTCATCGAGAACCGTTGTATATGATATCATAAAGGAGTTGATAAACACTGGAAGAATCATAGAAAAAAGAGAGAATCGACGAGAAATACTGTATTTTTCGAATGATAAAAGCGAATATATCATAATCAAAAGACAAATAGATGTTTTTAAGAAAAGTTTTTTTGAATTAATTCAAAAATCGTTTGATCATCCGCTTGTTGCAAATACTTCAGAAACTTTAACTAGCACAATTGACCATAACGATAAAGTCAAGACAAGCGAAAATTTGCAAATATTAAAATCGATGCCATATGAATATCTTGTTGCAGAAGAGGTATACAAAGTAATCAGATTAGCCATATACAAAATTGAGTATCTTTATTCCAATTTATATAATTCTCTCTATCAACCTTCTATTTACAAATACACATTTGACAAAGCAATAATCAAGTCAGAAGAAATAAAACAAATCGCAAAGGAAATTAATGCAGTAACAACAAAGATGAAACCTGTAATCGATAGTTACTATACGGTAGTTAAATCATCTATTTATTCTCGCACACATTTTTGGTTCATTTATATTTTTTTAGTGTTTGTACACCTCATTAATTTGAGAAGTGTAACAATATGGCCAAATATTGTAAAAGAAATGAAGGACCAAAGTGAGTCTTTGAACATTCTAAATAAATTGGCTTATGATGAGATACTTGAGATTAATTCTGCGATAATAAAGTCTTTCTCCGGCAGTGGAAATCTTTTTTCTGGCATACAGGAAACTATGAGAAGTATCCCCAGTACATATCAATTTGTTGAAAAGCAGTCCATAATGCAAATGGCTTGTGACTTTAAGTCTATTAATTTGGATAAGGAAATCGAATCAGTTATGGAATCTCTTAGGAAGATAAGCGATGACGATAAAAATATCACATCATTAGAGTTTTATTTACAAAAAATTAATGAGTTTTGTACAGAAGTACTGGATTCAAAGGATTTCTGATAGATCTAAAGGTTTTTCAGTATATCTGGTTTTACATTAGCTAATGCTGGATTTTCTTGAATAAGCATGAAGATCTTGTTCATCCCTTCTTTTAATAATTTCACATTATCCTCTAATCCCTTTATTTGATCTTCTTTTTCTTGAAGCTTTCCCTTAATTATATATTCATTGTTCTGATTATCCTCCCTTAGTTTGTAAATTTCGTTCTTTAAAGTAACTCCATCCGAATTTATTGTAAGTAGATCGACAGCCTTAAGATAGTCATTTGAGACTTCTTTTTCTGTGGGTCTATAATAGCAATCAGATAAACCAATATTATGACCCATGGTTATCTCTACATTAATAGGCCGCATTACTTGCTCTGCCCTTGATTTGTAGAATTTTCTAAAACCGTGTGCTGCTTTAAATTCATGTCTTTTTGTTCCTTCTTTAAGCTTAATTCGTATACCTTGATCCCATAATGCCCGTTCTAGCATCCTCTTTATTCCAGTGTTCTTAATTTTCTTGGGAACGGTCGCTAGTCCCCCCACCTAGCACCATAACTTACATTTGTTGTTTGCCACAAGTCCCTCATTAACCAGCTTTCCCCATTTATGTTCTCTCCATAAGAAGTACGAAACTCCATCCAATCTTTTAATGCTTTATACGCTTCAGGAGTAATAAAAGAATAATATTCTTCAACATCACCTTCATAGACTTTTAGTTTGGCCGCTACCGTTTCATCATCATGATTTACGATAGGAATTACATGTTTCCACTTTAGATAATCCCAAGCACCCAACCGTATTCCAGATGATACCATGGTATAAACAACAGGTTTTATCCTTCTATCTGGATATTCAACAAGTTTCTGAATTTCTTCCAGTGTAGGAGCTCTATCATTTGCGGCCTGTATTGCTCTGGGAAGGCCTTTCATTAGTTTCTTCCAGGGAATATTTAAGTCACAAGAATCACAGAATAATTTTATTGCTTTTATGAAGTTCCGTAATGTAGATGCAGTTATTTCTCCCTTTTGTACTCGTTCTTTTTGAAAATGCAAAAATGTAATTACTTGTTCAATAGCCCAATTAGTATCATTTTTTCCATTAGCATAAAAATTATTGCATCTTACTTCCATATTGTTGTTATTTTCCATGTCAAAATTAATATGATTTAAGAAATGTCTGAGTCTTCTTTCATAGTACTTTCTTGTAACTTCAGATCTAATCGAAAATACAAACATCTTGTAAGCATTTGATAAGTAATAATTGTTAATGTCGCTTCCTATCAAAGATTTTATTTCGCTGGTGGTGCCTGACATCAATTTATCATATAGAAAGCGGTGCCTATTAAAGCGACAATATTGAAGTGGGGCCAGAGGGATTCGAACCCTCGACCGCCAGCGCCCCGGGCTTATACCCAAAATTGGATGGTATCCTGCCAAGCTAGACGATAGCCCCTTGTTTATTAAAAATAAACCTCTTATTTTTAAACCTAAGTATACAACTAATTGCAGAGAAATTCTAAAGATACATTTTAATAATTAGTTAAATGCTTTATAGCATATCATTTATGCTGGTTAATGAATTAGATGCCATAGACAAAGAAATACTTAATGATATTCAATGGTCTTTTCCTTTGGTTGAAAGACCGTTCTTAGAAATGGCAAATAAATACCAATTAAAGGAAGAAGAAGTTCTCGATAGAACTCAAAGATTAAAAGATATTGGAATTATTAGACAGATAAGTGCAATTTTTGATACTCGTAAGTTAGGATACAAGAGTGCGTTAGTGGCTTTTTCAGTGGACAAAAACAAGATAGATTACGTTGCTAATGAAATAAACAAACACCCAGGTGTAAGTCACAACTACGAAAGAAATCATGAATACAATGTTTGGTTTACGTTAGCTGTATCTCCGGATGCAGATATGAAAACCGATTTAGATAGAATGGCCTCCCTAGATGGAGTTTTAAAATATAGAGTATTACCAACGCTAAAAATGTATAAAATAGGCGTGAAATTGGACATGGTAAATGATGATCCTGAAAAACCTAGTCCCACCGATGATGTAAAAAAAATGGATGCAAAAGCAGAGAAAATATCAGAATTGGATAAAGAATACATTAGACAATTGCAAAAAGATATCAAGATAATTAGAGAACCATTTAAAACAATCACAGATGATTTGGGAATTGATCTAGAAGAGATGTTTAACAAAGTTAAGGAATATCAAAATATAGGCATCATGAGAAGGTTTGCAGCAATTCTTAGGCATAGGCAAGCAGGCTTTACGGCAAATGGAATGATAGTGTGGAATGTGCCGGAGGAGAAAATAGATCAAATAGGATTAAAAATTGCTTCTTTTCCGCAAGTAAGTCATTGTTATAGACGTCCCATATACCCAGACTGGGAATTTAATCTTTTTAGTATGATTCATGCTAGAACGATTGATTCTGCTGAAAAAATAGCAAAGGAAATATCTGCAATAATTAAAATTGATAGATACA
>JAKDMR010000683.1 GCA_030452275.1 Candidatus Nitrosocosmicus sp.
TCATTCAAGTGCAAATAAATTTGTTATGACAAAAAAAGAATTTAAAATCTTATCACTTTTACTATCAGTCTGTCTTTTGTTAAATATGATTACACTGAGCAATGATAATTACGTTCTTCAAATTGCATATGGTCATAATTTCGCTCCAAATGATTATGCTTCATTTGTATCAAATGTAGATCAATTTGAAACAGAAGCACACTTGGTAAAAACGAATCTTGCTAATGATAATTTATCTTTAGCTCAAGAACATGCTAATGAAGCTTTTAGTATTTTTTATTGGGATCTTATGGTAGAAATTGCAGAACAGGATAAAAAAATTTCAGACGAGTTAAAAGCTGCAGCAGAGAGATTGCAAAATATTACTTTATCCTTTCCAAATGCAGGCTCATTACTATCACTTTCAAAAACAAACGATACTACAGACAATAGTCAAGAACAACTAATACAACAAGCAAGTCGATTGATTACTACCATTGACACAAACACAGATATTGTCATAAATTTGACTGAAACAAGGAAACAGGCAGAAGAGTCTAGTTTCTTTAATCAAGTTGTTGGCTTTTTTTCAAGTATATTTACTGGACAACAGCAACAAGATAACAATAATAATGGATCGATTCACCCAATGAGATTTGCAGAGCTGATTGATAACGTTCTAAGAAATTATGGTGATGCATATAATGTGAATTTCGATATGACAGATATGACAAATATGGCAACGATGATGAATGATGGTTCATTTGGAGATGATGCTGATGATGATAATAGTAACCAAAATACTGACACTAACAGAATGAATATGAGCTCGACAATGATGTATACAGATCATAATACGCATGGAACCAGTTCTTTGGTAAATGTGGAAGACTATCAGAGTGCTCAAGGCTTGGCTTCAAAATCACTGGATGTGTTTTACAATCATCTAAAACCTATGATGTCTAAAAATGAGACTTCTGTTTATAGTAATAACCTTGAAAAAGGTCTAATACAGCTTAATAATTCAATTAAGGAAAAGGTTTCACCAATGAACATAATGATGATTGTACATACAAAAATTCATCCAAATTTCATAGAAGCATTTGACATACAATTGCTGCAATAGCTTGGCTAATTTTTTATCCAAGATATAAATTCCTTAGATGTCACTAAATCCATGATTATTAGAATGTATATAAGACAATCTAGATAAGGTGTTTTGCTCTTTGTAAAAAAATGATGTGTGGATAAGCCCTCCGTTTGACAAAACTTTATAGTTTGAAGATATCTTTTCTTACTTGTGTTTGCCAGAAACAAATCACTATAAGAATACATTATCTTTGACTTGCACTTGCATATCTTTTCATCAACAAACAAAATTGCTCTTATGTCTCTTAATAATTCTATATGCCTTTAGAGCTCTGAGGATATGAAAATCTTAGTATTGTGTTGGCTATAGGTTCGAAAAGTACATGCTCCGTACGAGAGCGAGAACCTGACTGAACCAATTCCTTGATTGAGCGGCTATCAAACTACCCCATAGAGAGGGTGAATGGATGTTTGCCACTACCTGTATAGCCAACAATAAAAAAAGGAGAAAAAATATGAATCATCTTGGAATAGATGTAGGAAAAAGAAAGTGTAGAGCAGCGCTTAAAGA
>JAKDMR010000684.1 GCA_030452275.1 Candidatus Nitrosocosmicus sp.
AGATGATGATGGCTGGAAGTTACGACTAACGTGTTCTAATTACGCAAGAAGTCTCTTTTTTTCAATTTCTGATAAGGGTTGATCATTTATCATCTCTTTAAATTGAGGGCGTTTACTATGGCTTTACCCCCATAATGATTATTAAAATACACAAAGATTGTGTCTGTCTTTTCCCTTATTTTTCTAATCTTTTCAACCCATGGATCTAGTTCTTTTTAGTGCTTTGTCGCCTAATTATGAAAATCGTTTTTTATAGACTCTTTTTATTACACCATATCACGAAATCCGTTAATCGTCAACAATATTTTTGACCAAAAATGTCAGATGATGGAGAGAAAATTGAATTAGGATACAAAGCACTTTTTAGAATAAAGGTAGTCATACCGGTAGTGATCTCTCGTTGTATTTCTCCCATAGAGTTGGACTACTCCTAAAATCTAAGTTATATTATTTTCATTTGACAAGAATCCTTAATTTTCTTGAGTGTTAATTGGTAATCACAGATGTAATATCATAACGATTGAGCAATTCTAGTATTTCTTGTGTTCCATAATTTATTTCTAAATTCTATGGCGTAAGTGTCATAAATTTCTATATCTTAGTCATTTCTGAATGCATCCAAGAACCTTTCTAACTTTTTTGAGAGTATTACCTGTAATGGAAGTAAATAGGACAATTAGCATATTAAGTAAAATTAATGATAGATAGAAAAACCATTGGTTGTTTGAATAAATTACTATTGTGTTGAGAATCTGCTATATAATTTATTAACTTTCGTTACGAATTAAAAATACCTAGAGAAATAGGAATAAAGGCTATATTCATGTGATAAGTTTCTATTGTTAAAAGACATTAGAGTCGCAACTACTTGTTCCACTAGCAATAGGCATAAAAGCATGAGGCTTGGAAACCACGATCTTAACTAAAACGGCGCCTTGGCAGATTGATACCTTTATTACTTCTCAACTAGGATTCTAACCACTTTGTATTCTAAATATCTAGTAATGACGGTCAGGGTTGGGTGGAGTAGATGGGAATTGATTTATTACTGAGTAAATTATTGAATCTAAAATAATATGAATTTATAAAATCTATTTAATTGTCTAATACATACAATTTTACAAATACACTTAAAGAAAGTGGAATATTGTTAATCCTGTTAGAAATCCAAACGATGCCGATAAACCTGTATGCCATTCAACCTTTTATAATCTTCAGGAATTAAATCTTCGACAATAAATGCGATCAAGTCGCCGGCTGCAAATCCTATTAATATGGATAACTGTTCATTTGAAAGAGATCTAGCCAAGTAATGGCCGATTGGTCCAGAAATGGCTACAGCAAAAGCGATTATGGACCACCTCTTTAATATTAACCTCGAACTTTTGCCCTCTTCTCTCATTCTCCTTGCACCCTCTATAGTTGCTGTTAGATTTCCTAAAAATAATGAAATAAGAGCAGCTAAAAGGCCTACTATATCGAGGGCTACTATTACTCCTATAAATAGAGCTTTAGATATACTATCCATCAGTTTTCCAATCACCAAAGTATTCGCCGAGTTTATCGGTAAATTTTTACTATTCTTCTTTTTCTCAACTATTTCATTTATTCTAATGGATGAATCAATAGAGATTGGATC
>JAKDMR010000685.1 GCA_030452275.1 Candidatus Nitrosocosmicus sp.
TAGTTAAAAGAGAACAAATTTTTACAGCAGGCGGTCATTAAAAGTAATTTCTGACATAATAGTAAATATATTAAAACAAAAAAATTCTACGGTAGTCCAAAATTTGAGTTGCACTAACCAATTACCATTTTTACTCTAATGTTTGTCGACACCTATCGAGTTAAATTTAGGTATACTAGTTTTAGGATATTTTCTGCGACAATTTCCTTATTTTGAATGGGAAATTCATAATAATTCTTGTATTTATCCACAATCAGTATTTTATTAGAATCAGATCCGATAAATGCGCCCTCTGTACCTACATCGTTGGCAACAACCAAATCAGCATTAGAATCTGATATCTTCTTATAAGCCCTCTCCAAAAGTATTTGGTTTGAAACACGATACTCTGCTTTGAATGCAACTAAAAACGTTTTTGATTGGACATATTTGATCTGATCAACGATTTTACTAGTTGGTACAAGCCTGAGAACAAAGGAATCATAGCCGCTTGTGATCTTGTCACTAGAATAATGTTCTGGTTTAAAATCCGAAACAGCTGCTGCAAGTATGATGATATCATATAAGTTAGAAGACAAAATTTGAACGATACTAGAACGCATTTGTTCAGTAGTTTTGGCTTCGATTAGTTCAACATTAAAATGGTCCTTTAATTTGAGGTATTCGGTATCTATCATGGTCAACCCTTTAACAACAGTGACATCCAATCCCAGCTCAATTGCCTTCCTTGTCAGACAATAACCCATTTTACCAGAACTAGTATTAGAAATCACCCGAATTGGATCTATATGTTCGACGGTACTGCCTGCGGATATCAAAATTTTCTTATTTTTCATAAATGATAGCATTTGATTAGTATCCAATGGTAACGAATCATCAATCGAATGTTTACAAAAAAATATATCATTATGCTCATTTCGGACCTCATGGTTTTTAACATACTTTGAAATTTGATTTTTGACAAGACCGATGCTTTGCAAATAGACTGATTCAACAGTTGCTACTTTGGCTTTCTCTTCTTCAAAGATTGGATTCATAAACACTATTCCAATATTTTCTAAATACTGTATATTTTGTTTGATGATCTTGTTTTGGTACATAGCATCATGCATCGCAGGAGCGATTATAATAGGAACTCCAGCTCCTAGTGCTATCGATAGGACTGAGGTTACCGGTGTATCGTCAATACCATTTGCAAATTTCCCTATTGTATTTGCTGTGCCCGGATATACTATTATCAGATCAGATGTTTCATAGTTAGCTATCCTTACGTGTTCCAAATCTCCAGAAAGTTCTGTTATTACTGGATTTCCACTAGCCCACAAGAAATATTCTCTATTTATAAATTTTTCAACCGCCTTGGAGGTTACCACAAATACTTCAGCCCCATGTCTCATCATTTTTCTGATCAAGTCAATAGCCTTGTAGCAAGCTACACTAGCAGTGACACAAATTACGACTCGTTTTCCTACTAATTCTTTTCCCAAAGTGCATTTAATATCTTTTGACGGATGTAAAGCATGCTTAGCTTCATCGTTACTATCAATTGACTCCTTAATGTGTGATTTGTCTTCTTCCATTTCAAACCGACCCTATTTATTCTGGATTCAACTTGTGGATATTCGTTTTTGTATTAAG
>JAKDMR010000686.1 GCA_030452275.1 Candidatus Nitrosocosmicus sp.
ACAGAGGATGAATGTAGTGAATGTTGACGAAGGCTTGGAGACTTAACTTAGTAAGCGCATATTATTTATTATTAGTTATAAATATGCGGATTATGTCAAATACGATTGACGACTTCTCAGAAAACGGTGCGTTCCCTGTATCTTCTATGATTTGAAGTTTACTATCTTTAAATATCTCATTGAACCGTTTAGAATGTGTAACTGGAATTACCTTATCCGCAGCACCCCATGTAATCAGAACCGGTATATTTTCAATACTTTTTAATTCAGATGATTCAATATGCCTTCTTGTACTATTTTCAAAAGCTGATTTAAGGCGTATTTTGCCCTGTCAAGTTAATTATTTTGATAAAGGATTCAACGAGTATAGGATTGAGTAACGTCGGACTTCCAATCATCCGTTCGAATACACTTTTAACATTTTTAAACAATGGGTTTAATGCAGCATTCTGATATGTTCAAGCATGGGTGTTGGCTCATTGAGCATTCCAGAAGAGTCCGTAAAGATAAGTTTTTCAATCAGCTTCTGGTCGTCTATGGTTACTTTTGCGGCTATATACCCTCCCAGTGAATGACCTATTATTATTGTCTTGTGACTATCGTCATCGCTATCATCATCTCTCCAAATTTGCTTACAAACAATGACTTCTCTAATGACTAATGAATTTGCTAAAATATTCTATAGTGTATTCTAGCGTTACTAGTTTATCGCTTCCACCAAATCCTATGGGGTCAACGGCTACTATTGGATGAAAATATCTGTATAAAGCATCCGGTATATCCAACCATCTATCCGAGGATGAGTCTAGGCCATGGATAAATAAAATATTTTTCTTTTTCGAACTTTTTTGTTTTACAGATTTCAAATACCTTACCTGCAGATCATTTAGTATTACTTTATTCTCCTGCACTTCTTCTACCTAGTGATATGTCAGGCTTTCTGCACTGTAAACATTTGAGGATTGGAGGCAAATTGCTATAAAAGATGCAACACAGGCAAATGATTCAAGCTTCTTGGAGCAAGAATAGTTGGTGGAATTTAATTAGTTGAGTGTGGGTCATAATTCATTTTAATAATTTATTTTGGTTTCTTAATTGATTAACAGCCTATCATGTATTTGATTGCTCTTCTAGGACCATCTTTTTGCATCTTGCAGTTGTAATAAACAAGTATCCGGTACAGCAATACGGATAATAGTATTATACCACGTACCTTATTATATCCTTTCACCGGTACCGGGTCTATCCTAAAGACTGATTTTATGTGTTCTATCAGCGGTTCTATAGAAGTGCTTCTCTTTGAGTAGATTACTTGACCCAATGCAGACTCATAGAAATCAATCAGTTTCAGTCTTTCTACTTTAGTCTTTTTGTATCTTCTAACAGGACATACAAGATGAAATCCTTTAGCCATGCTTAGATCATACAGTTTCTTATCATCATATCCGGAGTCTGCTACCATGAAATGAATTTTCTTTAATGTTTCTGGAGGTAAATATGATATTACATCTGGATAAACAGGTTTGTCAGACACATTGGCTGTTGTAACATCTGCTGATAGAGGTACAATAGTTGAAGTAGAAGGATCGGTACTACATATCATGTGCAGTTTGTATCCAAATAGCCATCCTTTGGTA
>JAKDMR010000120.1 GCA_030452275.1 Candidatus Nitrosocosmicus sp.
AATTACAGTGGATGAATGTAGAATATTGATGGGGGCTTGGAGACTTAACTTAGTATCTATCTAACTTCTTTAAGAAACGATTGATCCATTTACCCATACCTGAATTGTATGCCTTTTTCACCTCTTGGGTGTCTCCATTCTGTTTCTGGAGAACATGTACCACATTCTATGCAACCCTCATGCTGCAAAACTACATTTTCTCCTTCAAGGCTATAGCATCTAGTTGGACAGAGTGTAACCATTTTTTTCATAAATTCGCTCCTTGAGTTTGTTACTTTGATATGACTTTGCGGATCATCATTGTAACTTAGATTCGAAATCCGTTGAGATAATTCTGGAATAGATATTGAATATTCAGAGATGGTTTTGGTACCGAGTGTTTCGGCGATTCTTATTGGGGTATCTATGTATGTCTTTTCCGATTCTATGAGTGATAATATATTATTGTAACCTATTTTATTTACAATGTCGATAGACGCGTTTCTTAATTTATCATTTAAAAACAACTTAAAGAAGAATCCATACTTGCCTATTTTTTGGGGTGGAATTTGCTTCCCTGCGGCATCAATTACTGTTTTGATATAATGCTTGTCTATTCTTTCCATGTCCATTGTATAAGGACTCTGTTGCACCGACTGTGAATAGAGGTCACCTAAATAGTCAGATGTAATATCAAGATTATTTTTCTCCAAAGCTTGTTTTATTGCATAAGATGCTCTTACCGCATCATCGATGCCTACATTCAATCCCTCGATCCGTGGTCCAATGAATAGACCTCTTCCAGCAGCATCGCCTACGAACAAAATGTTTTTGACATAGGGCTTTTTCATTCTACAGCGTTTTCCATCTGGAATTAATTTCGTACTATACTCTAGTTCTACATAATCGGTTTCAAATCTTGTATTATATTTTTCAAGTAATTCCTTGTGAATAGCATCTATTTTTGACTTTATCTCTTCTATAGAATTGAATTCCTTATCTTCAATTAGTCTCTTTTTTCCCTCATGGGAATAATACTCAAATCTCAGTTTCTCCCATTTTTTTATCAGTTTATTGACTGCAAATTTAATACGTAATTGTTCCATCTTAGACAAGGTTTTGTCTGGATAGGGTTCTAAAGCTACTTCATCTTTGATATATTCTTTGATAAATGGATTATTTAGTAACGCGTTTACTAGATTATTTGGCCCAGTTGGATTTGAAATTAGAGAGTCATAGTGATAAACAACTCCCGCGGATAAAGTATCAATATTAGTATATAAGAAACCTCCCCCTATGTGATTGAGAGTTACGTCGCCAGCAAAAATATGAGCTGTTCCTTCCCCAGGATTTAAATTAAATCTTTCATCCATAATTTCTTCTGGTAGTTTGATAACAATTTTTACTCCTTGATACAATTCTGAGGGGGAAAATTTATCCCGTGCTCCTGTAATTTCTGCAATCTCTGAATTTACCCCGTCAGAAGCAATAATAGCTTTAGCTTCAAAATCATCTAACTCGTCTGTTTGAATAATTGTTTTGCCTTTTTCATCATCCCAGCTAATATTTCTAACATGAACTCCGCTTATGATACCCCCTCCATTTCTTTCCGCCGCCTCCAAAGATTGTTTTGCAAACCAAGAGTTTAATTTATTTAATAATACAGAACAACCAAAATTAGATTGATATTCGTGGGAATCTGTCAAATCGATTGGCATTACTCTGTCCTTGGACACGCAATTTAGGATATATTTTGTAACTTGTCTTTCCCACGGTTTTTCTTCTAGGAAATTTTCGAATACTTCATCAACATTATAAACCTTACCAGATTGAGGATTTTTAGAATACAGTATACCGCCTGAAACATTCTTAGATCCAATAGTAGATCCAGCTTCTATCAATACTGACTGAATTCCCAAAGAAGATAATTGCTTTAATGCAGCTAGACCTGCTGAACCTCCGCCAACTATTACGACATCAAACTGTTCCAACTACGTTACTACCTTCTTCTTCTTTTGTTTGTATCATTTTTTCTCGCTCAAGCTCTTCTATCATGATTGGCAAAACATCCTCTATTCTTCCTTTAATGAAAACATCGCATTCATTTCTTATTGGAGCGTTTTCATCAGGATTTACTGCGATAATAAACCCGGAATTCTTCATGCCTGCTAGGTGTTGGGAGGCCCCGCTAATACCCAATGCAATATAAATAGTTGGTTCGACTTTTTGACCGCTTGTTCCTATTACTCTTTCTGGAGTAATATACAATGAATTCATTTTGTCACTTAATTTAAATAGTTTTTTTGAAATGGGCAATGAAATACCTATTTCTGCATTTAGCAGTTTTGCAAGTTTTTCTATTAATTTTATGTTCTCTTCTGGAGATTCTTTTATGCCCCTTCCAAAACTTATTATTGTTTTATAGTTGTTAAAATCAATTGTGTCTTTGAGAATATTTCTACTTATGATTTTGATGTCAAGATCTTTTGGATCAAAATCTGGAGTATATTCTTCAATTATCCCAATTCTAGAAATATCTTTTTCTAAGGGTTCAAAAACACCCGGAATAATACTACAGGCCTGAGGATGGTAGTCCCTCTTTATATCGGGATTTTTGTTGTCTAGGCAAAGAATAGTGGTCCAAAGAAATCCGGAGAAATCCGGTCTATACATCATTAGTGTTTTTTCAAAAGTTAACATTTGTCCCTTTGTCTTATGCTCATGTCTAAAGTCGATATCCTCTATGACAAGTTTATTGATATCAGACGCCAACCCAGATTCAAGCTCTGCTAGAACTGTGGATGACAAGTGTCGTCCTGTACTATCAGCAGCAAAAAACATGTATCTAGGTCGTTTAAACTCTTTAGAATATTCCGGTGATATTTTTTTGATACAATTCGTATCGGTTGCTATCTGTACAATTACTTTAGTATATATTTTATTTATGTGATAATTTAGTTTTGGGTCATCTGCATAAATGACAGCATCTGAACCATGATAAATCAGATCCTTGCATAAATGCTTTATATCGTTACCCAGAATTACTGCAATTACCTTTTCATTTAGTGAATATTTTTTATTAAAATCGTTGATGAGTCTCCTTGCTTCAGATAACATTTCAAGACCCACTGGAGTAATTTTACCATCTACCTGTTCGATAATAACATACAAATTTCTGTAATTACTGGACTCGTTCCTTTTATTGATGTTATCAACATCAACCTCCTTCTCTTTCTCCTTCGTCAAAGCAGCATTTAGATCTATTGACTTTTTCATATTTTCGTTCATTTCGTTCATGGTCATTCTCCCATCACTCTTACGATATTCATGTAATTGTTTCATGGATTTTCTCAAGAATATTGGAGATCTCACCGGGATCTAGATTCTCAACGGTCTGTGCACTCCTACTTGATTTTATTTTTGGAATTTTTTCCACTTTGTATACTATGGTAGGTGAACCTGGTAGCCCAACTAATTTTGGATCAACTCCCAATTCTTTAGCATTAAATACTTTCAAAATGGATTTATAATTACTCGATCTTATCATGGCTTCTTTTTGATATCTTGATGCGCTCAATCTTTGAGAAACTGTAATAAAAGGAGACTTGTAGGATGGATCTGCGGCAATAAAAACGGGCAAAGGTGCCTGGACTTCTTCTATCAAGTTATAATTTCCGTATGAAACTAGACGTTTAGCAGTTATTACTCGTTTTTCAACATCTATTTCGTAGCTAATGACATTACCTAAGAAAGTAAAACCTAATTTCCATGCCGTTTGAGGACCGGTCTGACCCGTTTCACCATCTGAAGCTCTAAAACCTGAAAATACAATATCCATTGATTTTCCATCATTCATTTTAGATATTCCGGTTTTTAGAACCTCTGCAGTTGAAAGTGTATCTGCACCTGCAAACGATCTGTCGCTGTATAAATGTAATTCTTCAGCGTCAGATAATAATAGTGATTGATTAAGAGCCAATTCTGCCATTGGTGGGCCCATAGTCCCAATGCATATACGCGCTCCATATTTTACTTTAGCATAAAAGGCTGCTTGGCATGCAATTGCACTATGATGTCCCAAAATAGTTTTAGTTTCAGCTCTGTTCAGTGTCCCATCCGGATTATAACTTACATTACCATCTGAAAAATCCGGTTCCAATTTAATAATTACCGCAATGTTGAGACTCATAAAAGATCCACAGACGCATCTGGTTTAAGAGCTTCTAGTGGATGTTACATATTTTTAACTATTGAACTTTAAATTTTTCTCCAGATATTGACAAATAATTAGAATACATCCAAATGATTAGCAATGTTAACCATTTCCTCATACTAAAATCCTAAGGAAATTTAAACATTTTTAGCCAAACTTCAAGTATTTCGATATGGTCAAGTACGAACACTAAAGCAATACATGTTATTATCCAGTTTGTATAAAAGCCTGAATTCCAGGTTTGTTTGAAACCTGTGCCATAGATCTTTGGAATAACTCCAATAGTAAAATACCTACAATATTATCAGCTCATTATCCAAGACATAAATGGAGTAAGTATGGCATAGAGAAGGTTAACAATCAGGTTAAGGTAAAGTATTGATGATCCATTCTTCAGTAAATTAAGTTAATATGCTATGATATATAATTACATTCGATTATTTTCGGAATACCGAAAATGAAAAATCACTGCATAGATCTCCCGATTCGAACTGCTTTGATAAAATTTATAGAGACTCACTCTATTGCCATCAAATTTTGATATCCTTTCCTCACTTGCATCTAATTGTTAGTTATCAATTTTTCCAATATGATCCTTGCAGCTGGAAACCTCATCCCATTACCCTTTGCAATGTATTCTATCAATTTAACTTTGCAGTAATTTGCATATGCTGAATTGGTCAACTCCTCTAGTTCCTCTACCGGATCCTTAGAAGAAAGAGCTATGACTAGAGACGCTGAAAGCATTTTATTTTTTCGACTTTGTGGAGTTATTAGTATGAATTTATCTAGTTTTTCCATATGTTCATTGAGGTCAATATACCTTCGTTGAACTATTTGCTCTTTTGAGTCAGGTTTTGGGATCGTTTTAATTGGATCTTTGCGTGGAGCAACCGACTCCAATTCCTGATTAGATAATCCAAGATGGGAGGTTGCTCCGGGCTGTTTGCGTACAACATACCTCGTAATTCCATTTTCTGCCAAATGGTCTGTTGCACAGATTACAAATATACATATGTGAGTATCACTGCTAAGATATAAAAGAGTCACTCCGAGTGACTCCATTTGTTTATTCTAGCATTTAAGTCAAATCTGACTCGCAACCCTTGAAGAGAGATTATAGAAAACCGTGTGGAAATCTATTCTATTTTTGTAGAGATTGTTTACTCACAACCTGGGATCTGATAGAAGACAGTGACTGATCTATCTGATAAATGGCCAGTTTGTCACCGCCGAGTAAATCAAATTTTTGGAGAATAGTCTGAAATAATGTCTCTTCTTCTATTTGTTCAGTTACAAACCATTGCAAAAATGAGTATGTAGAATAATCTTTTTCTTTTCCGGCCATATCGACCAACTCATAAATGGATTTGGATACTGTTTGCTCACCCTGAAGGCCAAATTGAAAAGCAGATTTAAGTGAATCAAAGCTATTTTGAGGTTTATCTATTGCAGGAACTATTGCTTCTGCACCAGCTCCATTGAGATAATGAATGAATCTTAGCATATGCTGATTTTCTTCGCTAGCTTGTTCAAAGAAGAAGGCTGCACTACCGTCATATCCGGTTCGCTCACACCATGATCCGATTGCAATATATGCATTCGCTGATGAGGCTTCATAAGAAATTTGTTCGTTAATTGCTTTTGTCATTTCTGGTGAAATTCGCATTTGTACAATCAATGTTTCTATATTATCTAAATTTTTGCTTTCTGTGACAAATTTACTATTGTTTGCAGAATATTCGATTTTCGAAAAATAATCGGATCATATGAGTGCCATGCTTTGAATCCAAGCCCCACAAACACAAAGAGTTCACATCCTTTATTCCAGTAAAGGAAGAGGTTCGACCCTCAAAAATATTAACTCCTAATACTTGAGGAAAAAATTAATAGACGGTTTTAAATTTCTAGCCCAGACATATGCCGGTTTTTGCTATTTTCTTAGACATGTGATCATGTTACGGTATTGGAAGGAAGTTCAGGCACTCCTAACAGAATCTCTGAGTTAATATATGCTCTCAAAATGTTTTCCAGACTTCTTGTGCAAGAGTCAAAGTAATAAGGGTTCTAGATATGTTTTCAAGACTCGGAACTGGTTGTGTCCACCCAAACTTGCGCGCTTTCTCATACTTTAAGAAATTGTTCTACATCTGTAACCTATACGACAGACATGTTTGGCAGGATTTCCCGTGTTTAGTCTCATCTAATTGCGTGTTGGTACCAACGTTACTAGTCAGGCGTTCCATTTTAGTCTTATATGGTAAGTTACAATCTAGTATACTACCGTACTTGACTAAGAATTCTGATCGTTCTTTGGTTCAGAAAGATCCTTTGTCGCCTAACTCAACCTATTTAGCTGGATTGAACAGATTGGTAATTTGTGA
>JAKDMR010000687.1 GCA_030452275.1 Candidatus Nitrosocosmicus sp.
AGGAATTATTATGCTATTACCCTCTGAAATTGAATCCAAGTCTTTAATTCCAGCTATTCGTGCTATTTTGTCTAAAAGATTGATTCGGGACTATGATCTAAAAGAAGAGACTGTGGCAAAACTTCTTGGGATTACTCAGGCGGCAGTTAGTAATTACATCAGAGGAACACGGGGTGATCTTTCCTTGGTAGCTAAACTAGAGGATAATTTTGAAGTTATGAAAATGATAAACGATATATCCAAAGATCTTTCTACAAATAATGCCTATTCTCCAAGTACGATGACGAAATTCATTCAACTGTGTAATTTTATGCGATATACTTTCATAATATGTGATGTCCACCATAGTATTGAATCGAATATAGACAAAAGAATCTGTGAACAATGCGAAGTACTGTTAACCGGTTCACGTTTCTCCTGATCTTTTACTCTTTCTTTTTTAATCCATTTAACATAAATTATTGCATCTATTTTATTATTTTCGTGAAGATATCTATCTCAGGAATAAGGGGAATATTTGGAGATGACCTTAGTATACAAGAGATAGCCCGTTTTTCTAGGGTTTATGGATCTTATTTGAAAAATAATTATGATATGCTGACTTGTGTAATTGCAAGAGATAGTAGACCATCAGGAGGCATAATTACAGATATAGTAATCGGATGTCTTTTAGAGCAAGGGATTAATGTTTATGATCTGGGTATTGCACCTACACCAGTTTTATTTAGAGAGTCCAGAAAATATTCTGGTGCCTTAATGATTACAGCATCACATAATCCGCTAACTTGGAATGGATTGAAGATGCTTATAAAAGGGAGAGGATTATTTGAGGAAGATTTAGATCAGGTATTAAAAACTAAAATCCAAGATCATGTTAAAATTGGCCAATATTTCAAAATTAATGCGAGCTTTTTGAACGATATAGTAAACTATATTCCACAACCAAATCAATTAAATGATGATTTCAAAGTTGGTATTGATTTTGGAGGAGGGGCAGCATGCAATTATGCAAATCAGTTGCTTGATTCCTATCATGTAAAATATCTTGGAATAAATGACAAGCTGGGGTTCTCCTCTCGTGGTCCCGACCCGACGTCTGATCCCTTAGTGGAATTATGTGAATTAGTTAAAATAAATAAGTTGAATTTTGGTTTTGCATTTGATGTGGATGGGGATCGACTGGTAATCGTTAATAATGAAGGAATTCAGCTTAATCCTGATTCGACCTTATTGTTATGTATTGCCGGCGTTGTACGCAATAACGGATTCAAAAGATTTGCCATTAGTCTTGACTCTAGTCTCTCAATTGAACAATATGTCAATAATCATGGTGGCCAAGTCTTTGTCTCTAAAGTTGGAGAATCAAACGTGATAAAAAGGATGTTTGAAACCGATTCACAAGCAGGTGGAGAAGGAAGTAGCGGGGGATTCATCATGCCAAGCTTTACTTCTTGTAGGGATGGGTTATTGGCGAGCGTTATTATCAGCTCATTAGATCAGAATACAATTAATGAATGTATGAATCTATCTTCAAAATTTAAACAAATACGAACAAAACATTCTATAGATCCTAAAATTGATAGTAAATATCTCTTTGAGAAAATATTATCCTCATTAAAATCCTATTCAACAGAT
>JAKDMR010000121.1 GCA_030452275.1 Candidatus Nitrosocosmicus sp.
CTTATTTTTGTATAAAATTTATTTCTATAGTAAATATAATTAATTCTAGAAAGTTCTAATTTCATGATTACTGTTTTATCCTTTGCCAAAAATTTACAAAAGGTTTTCATTCTTTTAGCATATCTTTCCGTGAGGGACCTGTTATTTACAGCCCCTTGCTTTTCTCCATACATGAAATTCATTTTCAGGTTTCTTGGAAGATGACTAAATAATTCTATTAGATTTTGGTCCATATTTGTGCCTCCTAGATATATTATGCAATCAGGCTGTATTTTTTTCAATAGATCGATCTTATATGCCAGTCCGTTCCCTTTTACATAGCCATCAGTATTTATGATCGACAAATCATGCTTTGATGAAATGTCTAATTGCTGACGAATGTTTGAAATAATTTTATATTCGTACCCAACGGGTTGAATACCGCCGATAAAATTGATCCAATTTGTTTTTACATTCCATAGGTCTACCTCCGGGAAATTCATTACTGCTGCTCCCAAGCAAGTTGGTGGAGCCAAATCGCCTTGACCCACGTCTGCATCGATTAATAATGGCCTTAAACCATGACTGATTAACACGTTTGCTATATATAATGCAAGGGTGGATTTCCCCGAATTGGAGGATCCAATTATTATAATTCTCTTTTTTTCTTGTTTCAATACGTTTCTCACAAGATCTTTCCAAATTGAGATTCCAAATTTCTTGTGATGTCCCATGGGTTGATGGTAACAATGATTCCACCTTCTCCCCCTAATTATCGATAAGGTAGAGTTGTTATTTTTTTCAACTGGAATGATTCTACTACTTTCCCATCCGATACATTTATTCCTGCATTTGACGCCTAATATGTTACATTCTCCTTTTATCTCAAGTAGTACTGGACCCTTTATCAGTACTGTTTTCAATATTCCCTTTTTTTATTTACATACTATTCCATTTATAAAGAATTTTTTCATTTGCGTTTTCTTAATTATTTATTCTATATCTCCTTGTTTACGCTTGGTAGAGGGATTTTCTTGATCAATAATCAAGAAAAAAAGAGGCAAAATTAACTGAGTGATAACCAATCCAACGAGTTTTGGTAAAGGCAGATAAGACTGATATTATGATTAGGTACTTGTGATGTGGGGTATCATATCTCTGATCATGTTCATGTTGTTAAATCCAAAACCAAAATCCAGTACTATGTATTACCTTTGACGAATTTATTAGCATGATTTGGCCGGCTTTATAATATTTGTTAACCATCATGACTCTTAATCAACTAATTTTCTTTATCTGGCAGACCACTGATGAAAGTATTAAAATAGAAACTGGTATTTACTTTTTAATAATTAAATAACCAATGTGAAAATAAATAGCATGGAAGGAATAAGAAAAATAACATCCGAGGTCCTAGTTTCTGCAGCACTTGCGCTATTGGTAATATATATTCTTGATGTAGGTGTTTCAATGTTAAGTGATTCAGAAGGCTTTTTGCCCCTCTCAGCCAAGGATAGAGGGATGATTTTTGGCGGTGGATCAATTTTATTATTCATAATTTCGTTTGGGATTGGAATAAACGTGGCATCTAGACTTCTAACTGTGTTATTAATCATAGGTGGCGCTATCATGGGTACTACCGTGCTGATTTCATCATTTATTGCACCAACACAAGATAGTGTTAGCACGAATTCATCGTCCGATAGTGGACAGTCGCAAATTTTGGCACCTCAATTTATAGGAATAATAGTAATAGGGTATATTATTATGGGGATGGGAATCTTTAGGGCATTGAGAAAAAAATAGAACGTAGGAGCGTACAATCCTTCCTCTTGTTTTGTCTATTCTTGAATTAAAGGAAAACCCCTCAATGATTTTCCAACATTTGAAACATAATAATAACGATGTACAATCCAGACCATCTCTAATTACCTTGTTATGTCATTATTCCATGAGCATTGGATTACCTACGCCTATACGTTACTACCTTCAGATTCCTTTGAGCCTCTATCCTGCTCTCCCTCCCTGGTCGTTTACTATTCATTCTTGAAGAAGGCACAATGACGAAGCTCCTATGGTTCTTCCAATCACAAATCTCTGATGTTTAGTTTATGATATTTAATGGGTTATTTTGATTTCGAGATGTTTATCTTCTTCTGTAAGATCATGTTATTAGCTATGTCAATGTAGTTTTTATCAATCTCAGTACCTATATAGTTGATCCCAAGTTCCATACATGCCAGTGCAGTATGGCCAATACCCATAAAAGGATCATATACTATGAAGTCTTTACCAGAATATCCATGAAGTTTAATACAAAGACTAGCTAGTTTTTCAGGAAAAATGGCTGGATGTGATCTGCTGGATTGGATGGTAGGATAAGATATGAACCATACGTTCCCCCTATCTCTCTTATCCTGCTCTACTGATTTCCATCTTTTGATGTTTGATTTATCTTGATAGGGGACACCTATTGACAGTTTTTCTAAATTTCGGTTTCCCGTCTTAGTAAAGTGAAAAATGTATTCATGCGTATTAGTTAAATATCTGTTACTTCTGATCGGTTTGAAATGACCTATTGAAAAACCGGTTTTGCAAATCTGGTTATTATTTCCTATGTCTTCCTTTTCAACGGATATGGATTTAATCCAGTGAATAGTGTTTTGCAATTTATAGCCTGCAGAGATAAACTTGTTCAAAACAAGGTAGGGAATTAGAGGTTCAGTAGAGGTTCCTCCGATATTGAGAAAAAAGGATCCATTAGGTTTCAGGATTAAAAAACTCTTTTGAGCTACTGCAAGCAGCCAATTTAAGTAATCATCGGTCTTTTTGTTGTCGTGATAAGAACTATAGCTTTTTCCAATATTATATGGAGGCGAAGTAATGATTAAGTCTATCTTGAATCTGCCTTCTTTCCTAATTTTTTCCATAAACAAATTACAATCTTCGCAATAGATATGATTAATAGTAATCAATCAGCTCTAATATGCTATAGCGCTTTTAAAATTTTTTTACTAATCGTAGATATTTTTGTTATACAGTAGTAATACTAATTTCGTGGTGGCTATAGGACGAAAAGAGTAGGACTCAAGCGGAATGTCATCTAGAAAAACACAATCTTTATACTCATCATAGAAATTTTTTTTAGTAAGTTTCGATGAATAAATCAATTTTCGATAGATACATTAGTATGATTAACTCAATTTCTACTAGGATTACTACTACTTTAGCTGACCCTTGTAAATTGCAAAGATTTCTTTGACTGTTGTAGCATCCTCCGCAGATTTATCTTCTCTAATTTTTCCAGTAAATTTTGGGAATCTAAGTGCTAAACCATATCCGGGCTTCATTCTATTAATTGCAGTAGTATAAACAGGACTCAAAGTTATTTCAGGGGAAATGATTTCTAGAACTATTTTGGGTTCAAACCATGTATCCATTTTTGTATTTCCTAATTCCACTCTAGGATGTTTATGTTTGATGATGTGCTTGTTAAGTTTGTCTGTTATGTCTAGGAGAACATTATCAGTAAATCCGGTTCCTACTTTACATATAGTGCAAAAAACATCCTTCTCTGCGTCATACGAAGCTAACAACAACGCCCCGTATTTTCCAACCCTCCTTCCCTTCCCATGCAACGCCCCTACTACTACGAGATCAACCGAATCCGTAACCTCTCCAGAATACTCTTTCTTTAATTTCATCCAAGCCCATTCTCTGGCTCCAGCCCTATACTGGCTACTGGGGTTCTTTATCATAACTCCTTCGCAACCATTCTTGAGCGCCTTCTCGGTGTAGTTTTCTATTTCTTCAATTCTTGAAACTTTGATTTGATCTATTAGTTTAATTTTATCAGTAATTTTCTGAGTACCAAATATTTTTACAAGTAACTTTCTGCGTTGCAGTAGGGGTATGTGAGTCTTGTCAATGCCATTATAGTACAGCAAATCAAATAAGTTTAATATTACAGGATAAGCCGCAGTAATTTCTTGAATATCATACTTTCTTCTTCTTCGCATTAAAGCTTGGAATGGGAGATACTTATTGTTTGCAGGATTAATCGCAACGACTTCCCCTTCCACTATCAAATCCTTGGTCTCAATTTTGTTAAACGCCGTCAAGATATCGGGAAAATTTGAAGTTACGTTTTCCAAACTTCTAGTAAATAGCTCTATCTTTTTTTCCTTTTTATGAATTTGAATTCTTTCGCCATCAATCTTGAATTCCGCCAATGCATCACCATCGATTTTTTCTAGGGCCTCTGATGGATTTGACACTCTTTCTGCGAGCATTGGTCGAATGGGGATGAATAAAGAAATGGAAATCGACTGAATATCTTCAATTGAGCCTTTGGATAGTATTAATGCTATCTTTCCTAAATCACTATATACGTTATAAGCCCTTTCTAATATTCGTCTGTTTTTTTTATCTCCGGTGAAAGTTAGCGCCATTGCATCAAGAAGAGAGAAATTCGCTATACCCAACCTTAAGTTTCCTAGAATCAGTTTGACTATGAATTTGGCTTCAAGGTTGGAGGAGTTGTTCAATAAACTCACAATGTACCTGAGTTTAACATCTAACGAACCTGTCCCGGATATATTGGCAATCTTTAATAGCGTGTCAAATACGTTCTCGATAGTTAGTAGTTGATGAATCAATGTGGTTTGTATCTTGTTCGTCAAGATATTGTGAGCGACTTCTCCCAAATCTCCAATATCAGAATATCTATTTTGAATTTCGGTAATTGGACGACCACTTACAAGTGACAGAGATTTAATTATCAGTTTATCAGCGATTCCTAATTCGCTCGATTCATAATCTGGACCTAGTTTCCCTTGAATTAGATAAACTATTTTATCAATTATATCAATAGGTGTTTTTTTTAATATTGATACCAGATGATCAGTAAGTTCTAACCTACTAGTAGTTTTCTCCATTCTCGCAAAGGTTTCAGCTAGTTCTAAAAAATTCACTAGAGAATCGTTATAAAATTAGATTATTAATTTTTGTGACGGTACTATTGTTGAAAAGTGACATGTTAACGATTTTATACCTATATTAAACTGAGATGCCTCGCCAGAAACATAATCATCTGGCAAGTTGAGAGTTTTTATACTAAGTTGATACACGCTATTATATTAATATGAGTACCGTAAGTGAAATAATGTCTTTTAGGGAACCGTGGACAATTACTGCATATTCCAATAAAACTGCTCGTGATGTATCTGCTATTCTTACCAAAAATCGTATAGGATCCTTAATTGTGATAGATAAGGACAATACGCCTATCGGAATTATTACTGAAAGCGACTTGGTCAAACGGGTTTGTTTGGAGAATTATAATGCAGATAAAGTTCTAGTTGAAGAGATCATGTCCTCTCCATTAATTACTGTCATGACTTATGATTCAGTCGATACTGCTTCGAGAATCATGCTTTCAAATAAGATCAAGCGATTACCTGTTTTAGAGGCCGATAACCGCATTATAGGAATAATCAGTGTTACTGATATTGCCCACCACCTTGCTAAAATACTGCTTGATGATTATAATAGGCATAGATCGTTGAAGAAAATTTTGGAAATGAATGATGTGTCAAATTAGAAATAAATGCATTAAATTCTTTATCTAAAGTGCGAGAATTGTACATCTCTCGTAATAACTTACATAATTCTATGAAATATAAGGTAAGTATTTTTTACAAATTTCAATCACCCATGTCCAATGATAACAAGATATACATCTGTCTTTGAAAACTCATTGCACTCAGAGCGTAAGGGTGGGTTTATGCCCCTTTTGGCTACTCATTTGTTATCTAATAATTGTATTGGATCCAAAATGGGATTAGGGAGGGCAGGGGGCAGATTAGAGCTCCTTATATTTATTGTTTATACACCCATCATTCTTTTGGATGCGATGTTAGATAATCAAGATGGAACCCATAATACAGCTCACTTGTGAGATTATAGTGTTGAATGGAAATGGTTAAATTATGTTTATATTTTTTATTAATAAAATGCCTTGGTAGCTCAGCCTGGCCAGAGCGTTGCCTTGGTAAGGCAAAGGTCGCGGGTTCAATTCCCGCCCAAGGCTTTCTTTTTAGACCAAAAGAAAGCCAATTTGAGGAGATTAATGGGCCACTTGATGAGGAATCGACCTTACCAAAATCGGTAAGAACCTTACCAAAATCGGTAAGAACTAATGACAGTCAGATAGATTGGGTCGCTTACAAGCAATATCTTGGAAAGAATTTTAACAATCATACTGCAAAAGCTCGGTTTTCCTATTCAGTAAAATACTATCCAATTCTTGTAACTGGTGATGCTTCCCATCTAGTTGTGTTGTCCTATGATAAGCGTATGCATATTATGAAGGCTTTGGCGACCCTTTCAAAGTTTTTGGGTTGTTATGATGTGTGGAAGGTGATAATTGAAAAATATCAATTGAGGTGGTCCAATAATGGCAATGGGGCCGGTGGCTCTTCCAAAGGACTGGAAATATTCCATTATATTTATGGCAAGAACAACTATAGACTTCTTGCGTAATTAGAACACGTTAGTCGTAACTTCCAGCCATCATCA
>JAKDMR010000688.1 GCA_030452275.1 Candidatus Nitrosocosmicus sp.
TGGAAGATAACATTTAATATTGTATCTTGGTATATATAATCAGGCTTAAATGACATGATGGGATAGAGCCTGTTTTGGTCAAAGATTTTCAAGGATGTTAACTTAACGTAATTTTTCAATTGCTTTCCAACATCATCTTTTTAGTTAACCCTCTCTTTTGGAATAATATCAAATAAATTATGCTCAAAATACATAAAAACCTGATGTAATTGGTCTATTTGATACTAGATTGATTCAAAATTACTTTTGATTAAATGCTAAAGTTAACGGAGTCGATCTTTGTGAGATAAAGTATATCTATAAATATCATAATAGACATGGTTTACAAATGTACAGATCTCAATATCCAAAAGTAAATTTCTCAATAGTGGGTGTTGTTGCTGCAATAGCCATCTTACTTTCAATAATTGTTTCTTCTAGCCTTCAATACCAAAGTGTGTTTGCACAAAACACCAATAATACTACTATTATAAGTAACAATACCAATAATACAGGAAATGTAATTGATTCTTTTCGCGCACAAGGTCAGATATCTAGCATAGCCTCAGATACCTTGGCAGGTAGAACCGATAATTCCACAGAGAATGTAATTTGGGTGTTGGGAGGTAATTGGGAATTTAATGTAGACAATGGTAATCTAACAAACTTTGTAGTCGATATAGAAATGGCAAAGATTGATGGAACAGATGCACATAAACACACAATTGAAAAATTAAATAATGTCACTGGGATGTCACTGTTAATTGTAAATCCACTTAAAGTAGATCTGATGACCAATCAACCTTCTTCAAAAATTGCATTGGTAAAGGATAATTCTACGATGTTTAGAGGTACTGCAGATTTGACCACAAACGAAAATATTCAATGGAAAGATGTTCCTGTGCATGTTACTATACGTAATGGTAATGTACTGAATCTTGCTATCAGTCCTCTAGAGACAAAAGACCACTTTAAGGGCCTGCCTGTATTTGGAATTGTTCAATCTATAGTGGACGAAAATGGAAAGGAAATAGTGCATAAATAGAGATGACCGCACCTACTTAAAAGCTCCAATCTTTTTGTCTTATTTATTTGAGCATTTAAAACTAATAGTTTAGGTTGGATCTTTTCTGTTTATGTAACATATCTGAAAGTTCATCAGGCTCAATTCTTTTTTTTCGAGGTACCCAAAGTTTTTATTTGAATCATCTCAACTAAGAGTCTTGGTAAGACAACAAGCATCTTCTAACAAGATTTCCTGAACTTAATCTGGTAGAAACAAGGCGGTGGCACTGATTACACGGACAGACCATAACCAATTCCACATTTGAAAATGAACAGGATCTAGTAAAGCCGTATCTGATTGGACAAATAATTATGACAAAAAATACACAGTCAAAGCACGCACCTTAAGTTTACAGAAAGAAGGTATGTATCAGTTTACATGACTGTTAGTGTTAATTCACGAATTTTAAAAGTAGTTTAATTGCGCAAGAGATCTAATATAATGATGTAGTTTGAAGGACCGCTCTTCTTTCTTCAAATTTTGAAAATACCTTTAAGACATAATTTTTGAATTCCCAATTCGATTTAAATACAACCAGAATGATTTGCATAACATGATAAAAAACATTATTAGATTTATTCT
>JAKDMR010000122.1 GCA_030452275.1 Candidatus Nitrosocosmicus sp.
GCAGCAGCAGTAGCAATAACAATAATGACGAGAACAATAATGACCAAAGCAGCAGCAGTAGCAATAACAATAATGACGAGAACAATAATGACCAAAGCAGCAGTAGCAGTAGCAGTAGCAGTAGCAGTAGCGCCACTACCACAAGCAGCAGTGACGATGTACCTATGGTTTTGCCGTTTAATTCAAATATGGCCGATGAATCTGATGATGAGAAGGATTATTCAAGTGTAATCCCTTTCCCATGATTTTAAATATATCTGTCTTAATACATTAGCCGATTCTGTGCCTTATTCTTTCATTCCGTAATTATTTGATCCTATGAATTCGCCATGTCCTAAGTTTTCAGGAAATACCGCACCATTTTCCATAATTATTTTACCCCTAGATATGGTTGTGATGGGCCATCCTTGCAACTTAATTCCATCATATATCGTGTAGTCTGAGGAAGATTGCAAGAGGTCTGGAGTTACTTTTTTTACCAACTCTACATCTACTATGACTAGATCTGCATCAGAACCCCTTTTTATAGTGCCTTTTTTAGGAAACATTCCAAATATCTTTGATGTATTGTAACTGGTCAATTCCACCAAACGCAGTATTGGCAGCTGTCTTAAATTTACTCCATAATGTAGTAAGACGGGTAGCATAGTGGCAACACCTGGAAACCCTGCTAATGCAGTCCAAATATCATTATTTTCTCCGTACTTTAAACTCAATGTATTTGCAACATGATCGGTTCCTATAGTATCAATTACTCCGTTTTTTATGGCACTCCATAAACTAGCTATATCATTCTTGGAGCGTAAAGGTGGTACGACCTTTCCCCTTAGATCACCAAAATCAACCGAGTGTGTCAAATAATGCGGACAGGTTTCAATATATGCATTACAGCCTCCAATTTGCCGTTCATATAGTATAGCATCCAATGCGCCATTTGAGCCTATATGAACAAAGTAAACATTGGATCCAAATTGTCTGGCCATATTCATTATCTTCTTTATGGCGATTACCTCGCTTTCGGTAGATCTGCATTTAGACCATATGTCTAGTGGGTTATCCTTGTTAGGGTTTGCTGGACTATTTTTTACATTTTCGGGATTTGCGTATAAATCACTACTTTCTGTTCTTGACTTTTCTAATTTCTTTTCCTCAATTAGATTCGCACATGTGTTATGATCTTCTGCGTGCACGAGAACAACCGAACTCTTAAATGTAGAAGACTTTTCAAGGACGCTATTACAGAGTTCATCTGAAACAAACACGTTTTTTGGTAGACGCAAATTTTGATACGGGTGCATATCCATCAATATCCTGTTGTCTGTCGAACCTAGATTCATGTAGAGTTTAAATGACTGGATTCCACTTTGATACAAATAAGAAATATCCTTAACTTGATCAGAATTTAGTATTGATGCATGTATGCCATAGTCTATAAAATGGTTCCTTGCACTAGCTTCTAGATGCTTGGATATTTCATACTTGTATGATTCGTATACTCTAAGCATTCGCATAATGGTGGTAACCCCCCCCGCAGCAGCTGATTTGGATTCAGTTACTGCAGCCACATCAACAGGCGAAAATACTCCATAATGCACGTGGGGATCGATTAATCCCGGTAATACATATTTATCATTTGCATTTATTGATTTTGAATAATTTACACTAGCAGATGAATTCGTTAGCTCTGTAATTTTTCCATTTTCTATTAGTATATCTTTTTTAAGAACACCTATTTTAGGTATCACAACATTTGCATTCTTTATTATTAGATCACAGCTGTTACTTTTGATGTCATCGTGATTGTTACTCAAAATCATCACTTCATTAGCGAGATAGATTGCATCTAGTCAAGTTGTTTGGTTAGATTCGGTGGACTTTCATAGACTTTGTATTGGTTACTCTCAAGTGCACAATAACAAACACTTGGCGGTTGTATAAAGAAACCAGTCTCAATAATCCCTGGGATTTTCTTTAGTTTCGTTTCCAATTGAAGAACATTAGAATAATCGCTAAACATGACGTCTAGGATAAGATTTCCATTTTCTGTTATATAGGGATATCCCTTCTCCAAAGTTCTGAGTATTGGCGCACCATTTAATTTATCCAAAAAAGATATCGTTGCAGTTCTCCCAAATGGAAGTATTTCTAATGGTACCGATCTTGAAAAACATGGCACAAATTTTGATACATCTCCAACAATTATTGTTTTTTTAGATGAGTAGTACAGGATCTTTTCACGAAATAAGGCTCCGCCGCCGCCCTTTATCATAAATAACTTACTATCAATTTGATCGGCTCCGTCTATTACAAGATCTAAAAAGGGGATCAATGATTCATCTATTACACTTAATTTTTTCTTCTCGGCTTCAATTTTTATTTGTAATGATGTACAAATAAACTTACACCTTTCTATAACGGAAGATGGTAACAGATTTACAATTTTTGCTATAGCCCGTCCACTACCTAATCCAATAATAAGGGGATTATTTGATATATGATTTTCAATGATATGTTGGGCTATGTTTTCAAAGCTTTTATCTAGGGATCCAATATTTTGAGAACTGGAAGTGGGTGAAGACATAATACTTTATAATGAAGATGATGAAAGTATATTTAAATCGATTGAAGCATACAGAGCAGTCGCAATTGCTGTATTCATGATACCATTGTAATTCAGAGATTTGTATTGTGCTTATTTAAGAACCCCCTAATCTTTTCAATGTTTTAAGAATGTCTTTTTGTATTTTGTCAATTTCGTTTAGATCGATGTTTCTGTTAGTGGATTGTTTAGAATCTAGTGGAAGAGTAGGTGATATTTCTGGACCTTCTTCACTCATTTGAGAGCGCTCATTGTTCATATCGTTACTTGATCCTCCTGTTTCTTTCAATACTTCTATACTAAATCCTAGTTTTCTTTTGTTGTCGTAGTTTTCGTAGTTGTTGCTATCCACCTGCGAAAATGATTCCTTATTTTTCTTGTTACTTGATTTTATTGTTTTAATCTTACCTAGTATCGAGGAGGTTTGTTTGAGATATATGTCTAAATGGTTTTTATCCCTATACCTATCCTTCTTGTCAAAATTTGATTCATTATTACCTAACCCCAAACTTGTTAGCTTTGAATCTATTTTTTTAACATAGTCTGATAAAATTGAATTTAATTGATTTCTGTACTCGTATATTTCTTGGACCTCTAGTATAGGGTTAAGTTGGAAGGCACGCTTATCGTACTCTTCTAAAAGATTGATATATTTATGTGATAGTCTGTCCCTTTCATAGTCGTCTATTTTTTTTTCATCAAAATGCTGATTAATCTTGTTTAAAGCTTCTAAAGCAACTGATTTTTCAAAGTAAAGACTGCTTAACTCATACTTGATATTGCCTAGGATTTTTAACTGACTCTCTCTTCTTATTTTAATTATTTGGAATACAAGAAGGGCACAAATTACACCTAACATGGCTGAACTGGCAACTATGAGTATGTCTATCATGTTTATATGCTAATTATAACGACCAGTTGGTTTATAAAAATAAAATAATGTTAAATAAGTAAAAATCAGAGGGTTATTTTACCCGTCTTTTTATCCATTTGTATTTTCTGAGCTTTGGATCAGGATACCCACATTTTGAACAGGTTTTCCCGCGTTTGTGAAATGAATTATGTCCACATCTTCTGCATCTAATATGTGTCTTCTTGCGGGTAAATTTACCCATAGATGTTGTTCCTTTTGTCAATTCCTTTTACCTCAAAATTAGTTGTAGTTATTTGAACTGAGGAGGAGATATTATAACCACGTTATCTCCTCTCACAACAATATTTCCAATTTCATCTGTCTTTCCTTCTTCTAGAATTTCAACAGAACTCTCCAATAATAAATTCATATGCTGATCAAAACCTTGTAAGTTTCCTCTAATAACCTTACCACCTTTCAATTTTATCAAAACATCCCTACCGAGGCTTTCATCGAGGACTTTAACTGCCATATCTACTGACAACTTTATCTAACCTATTTTCTATCAAATGGATGTCCTATATTAAATTTAGTTTTTGCTTTTTTGTGTAATGGTAGAGAATTACCTGTAGTTGGAGTCTCTAATTAAAGACAAAATTTTTTCTATTACTTGAGAAAGCATTCTCTTTCCTTCTGTGACATTGGCCTTAAAGGGATTTCCCCATATTCCATTTTTGGTAAATTTCATAAACCCTGCTGGATTGTTAATTGACATGTTTGTACCCAATTTATGCAAAGATCCGATTTCTTGACCTTTTGTATCCAATCCCGTCTTTGCAAGATCCATGTTAACAAGATTTGGATGAATAGCCATCATGATGGACGTTTCTACTTCTCCAGCATGATCAAATCCTGTTTCAAGCATTTGCCAATAGTTAATAAAGTAGAAAAAGTCTGAATTCATAGCATATTTTGATAATAGATTCTGTCCAACATATTGTAAAAGGCCAATATTTCCGTGATGTCCATTGATTACATACATTCGTTTGATACCGTGCGTTGATAGGGACTGACAAATACAGGAGATAAAATCCACTAATATGCTATAGTCTATTGAGATATTAAAGAGCGGTTCATGCTCATAAGATACGCCATAGAAAAGAGAAGGAAGTAAGAATGCTTCCGATTTAGTTGATACAATATTCGAAATATGTTCTACAATAAGGGTATCTGTTGAAAATGGTAAATGATCTCCGTGCTGTTCTATGGAACCAAGAGGTAAAATGGCCGACTCAAAATTGAACTCTTTTATCAAGCTGGAAAATTTGTTTTGACTGATATTCTTGATTTCCATTATTAATTTAATTAGGATCGTCGCGCTGAGCTATAAAATATATTTGATTATTTATAACTTACTTTGCCCCAATAGACCTCTAATTTATCTTCTAAAAACAGTTTTACTGCTTCAAGCAGTGCAAGTGCTTCAGCAATTTGACCCTTTATCTTGATGGATTCTAATGTATCTTCTGTCAAAACCTTAAACGATTCTTGTATAATTATAGGTCCTTGATCTAGATCTTCAGTTACAAAGTGTGCGGTACATCCAATTATTTTGGCACCTCTTTCATAAGCTTGGACATAGGCAAAAGCTCCAGGAAAAGCAGGCAATAAAGATGGATGAATGTTTATTATTCTGTTTGGATAACGCCATACAAAATTAGGTGTTAGTATTCTCATATACCTTGCCAAGACGATGAGGTCAATGTCGAAATTTTCAACCAATTGTAAAATTTCGTTTTCCGCAACACTTTGTTCGACGTGATTTACAAAATGGAATGGTATGGAAAAGGAATCTGCAATTGATTTTAGCTTTTCATCAGAACCAATTATCAGAGAAATATTGCAATTTATTTCTCCAGAGGCACGAGAATTCAGAATTTTCAACAAGCAGTGGTCTTCTGTGCTTACTAGGATTGCTACGTTCTTGACTTTGTTCTCCTCATGAAAGTGTACTTTCACTTCCATGACTAATTTTCTGCCTAGCTCGTCCAATTCCTTTTGCATTTTTGATTTATCAATTGTTGGAAATGACGCCTCAAGA
The DNA here is from genome assembly GCA_030452275.1 of Candidatus Nitrosocosmicus sp. Classification (GTDB taxonomy): domain Archaea; phylum Thermoproteota; class Nitrososphaeria; order Nitrososphaerales; family Nitrososphaeraceae; genus Nitrosocosmicus. The sequence goes on from JAKDMR010000122.1 coordinate 5,554, forward strand.
TGCATTCCAAAGAGCCCTTTTACTACATTCTGGTTTATCTTTTCTATGTTTCCACCGTTTCTAAATATGTAGTTAGTTGTATCTGCCACTATCCCTTCTTTATCTTTACCTACAATAGTAACTTCAACCCGTGTTTTAGTATTTTTTGAATTTGTAATGTTTGTGCCGGTATCTCCCATTTATGATGAAGGATATTGCTTATCCGAGATAAATATGATACAGCTATACTTTTAGAGATAAACTTTTGATTGCCTTTAGAACAGACTGATCAAATTTGGTACAAACTTGCCTATATGCCTACCTTGCCTACTCCCATCTTGCTTGCACCACGAAGCGAACCAAATAGATTAGAGAAAGTGGAGAGTGCTTTCAAAGAAGAAGAACAGCATAATACAAGATGGCGTCGTAATGTTTCATTTATCGGATCAGGCAATAGACTGGGGATGAGCTTTGACAATAAATATAATAGTTTTTTATTTAGTAAAAATCTGATATAAGATAGTAGTATATTTATTTTAAGAACTATACATATTATACACATTACCTTAAGTTATGATGTTTACATTAAACAATAAAAAACCACTAATTTTAGCTGTGGTTGCAGTGGTAACTTTTGCTCTGTTTTTGAGTCCCACTTTGGCTGTAAATGATGTCATGGCAAAAGACAAGAAAAACAAAGGAAATGATTCCGATCAAGACATCGATCAGGGTCAATCTTCACAACAAAATGCACAATGTGTCTCTGGTGAAGATGTGATAGCATCTTGTAATAATTTGAGCGTCCAAGACCAAGACAATGACGGAAATAACGCAGCAGGACAACAAAATGGAAAAGGTAAAGGAAATGATTCCGATCAAGAAATCGAACAAGAGCAAGAAAGCAAACAAAATAGCCAGTGTGTAGCAGGTGGTAGTATTGCTGCATCTTGTAATAATTTGAGCGTCCAAGACCAAGACAATGACGGAAATAACGCAG
>JAKDMR010000123.1 GCA_030452275.1 Candidatus Nitrosocosmicus sp.
ATTATGATGTATCTTAATATCAATTAAAATATCAATAAAAATTAATGGGCGAGTAATAATTTTCATAGGTAATGATAAATAAAAATTATTAATCTATAAATGATAAGAAGATTGAAAATATATATTCTATCTTACACTATCTCGTCATCCAATAATGTCCTTGGGTCATTTTCTTTTATTGTTATCCTTGGTTTGCTGACTTGTGCTTTGAAGAGCCAAACAATAAGGAGGAAAATGGAAAAGCCCCTATGAGCAATAATCCCCGAGGACTTCCTCTAACTAGGGCACATATTGAGCAAATATTTCCTAAATTGACCGCTGAACAGATTAGCCGAATGCAAGAGCGCGGTCACGTGCGTACTGTAAAACTCGAAGTCCTAGTCGAGCAGGGAGATAGTAACATTCCTTTCTTTGTAGTAATGTCAGGTGAAATCGAGATTCTTCGTCCTTCCGGTGCCATTGAGACCCTTATTACCGTACATGGCCCAAGTCAGTTTACAGGAGAGGTCAACATGCTCTCTGGACGTCGTGCTCTTTTTCGTGCACGGGTGACAAAATCAGGCAATGTAATTGAAATGGATCGTCAAAGCATGATGGCTTTGCTACAAAGCGACTCTGAGATAGGAGACATACTATTGCGGGCTTTTATTCTACGCCGAGTGGAATTGCAGGCGGCTGGGGTTGGAGACGTCGTGCTCATTGGTTCATTCAATTCGGCCCGTACGTTTCAGATCAGAGTTTCTCATGCGCAACGGGCACCCATACAACTACATAGACCTTGAACGGGATTCAGAGGTACAACATCTGTTGGATAATTTCCAAATTTTAGCCAACAACATACCCGTTCTGATCTGCCAAGGCAAGTTTGTGCTCCGAAATCCAAGTAATCAACAAATCGCTAATTGCTTGGGTTTTAATGAACTAATTAACCAAACCACAGTTAGAGATCTCGTTATCATCGGTGCCGGCCCCTCGGGGTTAGCCGCGGCAGTATATGGTGCTTCTGAAGGACTGGATATTTTAGTTGTGGAAACGGGTTCCCCGGGTGGACAGGCTGGTTCAAGTTCAAGAATCGAAAATTACTTGGGATTTCCAACTGGTATCTCAGGTCAGGATCTTGCAAGTAGAGCCTATACCCAAGCGCAAAAGTTTGGTGCAGAGATACTTATCACCAAAGGATTACGACTCTCCTGTTACGGCAAACCCTATATAGTTGAAAATGAGGCTGGAGCCCGAATACCGACACGTATAGTCATTATTGCAACGGGGGCAAAATATAGGAGGCTGGAATTAAAAAACTTGCAACATTTTGAGGATATGGGCGTTTACTATGGAGCAACCTTTTTGGAATCACAGTTATGTAAAGGCGAAGAAGTAATTGTCGTTGGTGGAGGAAACTCGACTGGCCAAGCTGCTGTCTTCTTGGCCGAGTCGGCAAAGCGTGTACATATGCTCATCAGATCTGCCGGTTTGACCAAAAGCATGTCACTATATCTTATCCGGCGAATCGAAGATAATCCAAAGATTGTATTACATACGCACACGGAGATTATGACTCTCGAAGGAGGCATTCACCTCGAATCTGTTCAGTGGCAAAATAGTGTAACGAAGGAGATAGAGACGCATCAAATTAGTAATGTATTTGTCATGACAGGTGCTGCTCCAAACACCGCCTGGCTTGATGGCTGTATAGCTCTTGACTCTAAAGGCTTTGTCAAGACCGGTTCTGATCTGTCACCAGAATATCTAAGTACTATAGGCTGGCCCGTTGCCCGTCAGCCATACTCATTTGAAACTAGTTTGCCTGGAATTTTTGCTGTGGGTGACGTTCGTGCTGGCAGTATCAAGCGAGTTGCATCCGCGGTAGGAGAAGGATCAATTGCGATCTCATTTATTCATAAAATACTTCAAGATTGAAATTAGGTTAAACACGCTGCTACGACGACGGAGAATTAATTTTTACAATACAAAGCCCATATTATCCATTCAAATTACGCCTTTGATATTACTCTGAGGGCTATTTTAATGAGTGGAAGATTCAAAAATATGAAAATGACATGAGAAACCTACCTTCAGTTTGCAGACGACATGATCCGACAATTTTCGTAGAAATAGATTGATCCAGTTTACAAAAGTAGTCCGTTAAAGGAGTCTACATTTCTTAGGTCTTTCAGTATAGGGATTGACAGCTACAGTACACTATCACCTATTTCCCTTTTGTTGCATTTAGAATGAAATCGGCTATTTCGTTTGGATGTGATACATAAGATGCATGACTGACGTGAAGTGATAGAGTGGTGGCATTCATTCGTTCTACAAACATATGTTGAACATCCGGAGGAATCATGCGATCGGACTCTGATATCTGATACCATGTTGGTATTTCCTTCCAAGCTGAGGGTCCAGATTTTGCCATGAAGTTCGACTGGTTAAAGGGTTTCCGTACAATTGCCATTAGATGGGCTTCATCGGGGGTAACACCTTGTGCAAAATTTTCACGGAATATTTCTGGGTTTAGGTATATGAACCTTCCATTATCAAGCAAGAAAAGTTCTTTGGGAAAGTTTGCCGGATTAACGAAATCAACTAGTGCTTGTCCCTCGTCTGGAGCAAAGGCAGTAATGTAAACAAGTCCAGTAACGTTTGGATTATTGTAGGTAGCATTCGCAATTACTGCTCCACCATACGAGTGACCAGCAAGGATTACTGGTCCTCAAACAAAATCAATTACGCGTTTTACGGTTTCGACATCGTCTGAAAATGATTGGGTAGGAAGTTGTGCAGTAATAACTTTGTCCTGCTTTCTCTAAAATAGGAATTTGCTTGCTCCATCCAGATCCATCAGCCCATCCGCCATGAACCAGAACGATATTTTTGGCATTATTAGCATTTGACATACTTTGTGTTTCCTGAGGTTGCATTAATGTATTATTGTCTAAAGTAGCGAATGCAGAATATGTGGTTAATGTAAAACTTGTGGTTAGTAAAATTCCTAGGCACGATAAAATAAAGACCTTTTTTCTAACCTTGTTAAATGTAATTCAATATTACATTTCATGAAACATTAACAAGCCCTCTTCCTAATAAGGAGATCGGTTTGTGGGTAAAACATTACTATAGCAATCAATTTGATCTATATTCTGCAATGTCATAAACCTTATGTTTAACTGTAGTATCTTTTAGGTTTTGTTCTGTCATCAACCAGTCAATCTACTAACTGGTTATAAGATCAAATTATTCAAGTCAACCGATCCTCCACTCAGCAACTCCCTAACCCTGAATTACTTCTATCACCTAATTTCGATCCAGATTTATAATCCCGTCATTTAAGCATGCGGCGGTATTCGCTTACGGAACATAATATTTTACCTATATTATGAAAAAATCACTATGAATCAAGTTTTCAAGATTAAATAATAAAAAAACAGTTCTTGATGAAGAAACAGCTCAATCTATAATATTAGACCCCGGTTACAAAATCAATCAAGGATTGATAATTGATTTTGTAATGCTGGTCATTGGTTAAATCTATGACCGGAACTATCTAACCGGCTCTTTCGCTTTCAATATTCTAAATGACATGATAAAAACTATGAATATTACTGCAGCAGAAATAAGAAAAGCAGTTAGACCAATTAAATTATATAATAATCCTCCAACTATAAGCCCTATAATACTGGCCAGGCTTCCCATGCTGCTTCCTACACCCTGAATTACTCCCTGGTGAAAAGTTCCTACACGTTTTGAAAGTATAGACATAAAAGATGGCCACATAAGACCATTACCTCGCATCAATCTATTTTATGATCAACAGAATTAATGAAAGAAAAATCCATACTAATGATTAGTATCAAATGCCAAAAATTATATCCTAAATGTCCAATTAATTATAAGCTCAATTACCTAAATACAGAACTATATAAAATCAGCATCATGATCAAAAACAAAAAGACAGAATTGGATAATAGAAAAATCTTTTAAGGACCGAAATACAAATTTTTATGAGTCTTGAGGATAACACACAACCAAGTCGAGAAATACTTGATATATGCAATCAGTTACAAGCGAACTATAATCCTAAAAAGACACATTGAACCATGGATGAATTATATAAGAAAATATTTAATGATCCAAGGCCAAAAGAAACTAGGTTAAGTTCTGAACATTTTCTAAAGGATATGGATTGGATAATAAAACTTGGTTTGGTCCCTTTTCATGAAGGTACGGTGAATCTGGACGAATTCACTAGAAATAGACTTTTGTAATATTTTGATGAACATAGAGACGCCGTGGAAGACTAAACTTTTCAATACAAACAGTCATCGTCATAATCTTCTAATCTATTCTAATTTGTATTTATGATAATATACAAGCCACATTGTAACCACATTATTTTAGGTGGTTTATCAAACCATAATGGCATAACTCCTATATCGCAAATATAATTACTACAAGCACTCTACTTTAGTAACTGACATATAAAAAAGAGGTGAAGTAATTCTGAATACCTAAATTATTGTAAAACAACATCAATATGCTTATTGACAAAAAATTAAGGCGTATTTATCCTAGATGCTTATTCAAGCACTTAGGTATCTTTGGGTTTGTCAACTGAAGCTTGTAATGGGTAATTATGCATTGTAAAGATGCTTGAAACATAGGGTTTTTAAAAATTGACTAATCATTAAGCATTATTGCCCGTATATCATCCCTTCTTAAACTTCACCAGCAGTATAAGGCTTCCCGAATATGGCTATGTTGGAATTACAGATATCGAGAAAAATATAATCAATACAAGATATTTTCAACGCCTCCGAAGAATAAAACAAAGTTCCAATCTCTTTATGGCTTTTCCAGGAGCATCTCATTCAAGATTTGAACACTCTTTGGGTGCCATGCATATTGCTGGTGAGGCTTCCACACATATCATCTTAAATTCCAACAACAAGATCAATTCTACATCCATAATCGACTTGATGGATTCAATTAACTGCAAAATCGAAATCAAAAAACAAATTCAACTAACAAGACTGGCAGCGCTATTGCATGACATTGGACACGCCCCATTTTCTCATACTTTTGAAGAATTTCTAAAACTAGTCAACCCATCTTTGGATTGGAAACACGAATACTTGAGTTTGGAAATAATATACAAGAAATTTACCAATTTACTTAAAGAATCCTCTGAAAACAATATCGAGGCTTATGAAATAATGGCATTATTATGCGATCTATCCCCTAATTTGAGAATTATCGCAAATACAAAAAGGATTCTAGAGGAAATAGGCGTCAGTGAAGAGATTATTTCTAGGATGGATACCTTTTTAGAGTCAAATTGGTATTTGAATTATCTCATAAAAGAAGATCCGTACAATGTTGACAGATTCAACTACCTGATATTGGATTCTAATAGAACTGGGGCAAAAGAGTATGGTTTTGTAGATGTAGGGAGAATTGTTCAAAATTTATACTTCTTAAAAGAAGATAGAATTGTAACTGTTTCAACCCAAGCAAGAGAAGCAGCGATGAGATTCTTTGAGGCCTATGCGCAAATGCACAGATCAATTTACCTGCATAAAATATCCCAGGGTGCTGATGTTCATTTGTCCTATGTAATGAAGGAGGCTGCAAAAGAATCCAACTCAACATTTCAGAAACTATCTAATCCGGAGATGGAATCTATATTAGAATTATCTGATGATGTCTTGATACATGAATTAACAAAAGTAGAAAATGAAAAAACAAGAAAACTTGTAGACGATTACTTGAATAGAAATATTTTATCACTCGTTCACGAATTTGATCTGAGCGATAATAACAAGATTACAAGGATTATGGATTCAAAAGGATCAAAGGGATTACAAGATGAAATTAGAAAGGAAGCAGCATTGCCTGATGATGGGATAGTGTTGGTGATAAATATTACAAGCAAGAAGGTTACAAAACCGCCTGTTGATGAGACCACTCTGAAAAGGCTAATGTTTTATAATACTAAGTCCAAAAAATTAGAACCATTGGATCTCGATTTTATAAGACAATTTTACCCTAACAAGAAGTATAGAATATTTACCGAAAAAGGGTACAAGGAAAAAATTAAGAGTATTATTTCAGCGTGGGTAGAGACAAACATTTGAGATTTTTATTGCGTGATTTAACAAATATTTTGTAATCAAATAATTATTAGAAGTCACTAATGGAACTATCTAACATAAACTTTGGCTAATTTTATCGCGGATTGGGCAAATAATGGTGAACAAATAAAATTAAAATGAATTGATTAAAAGCAAGAACAATTGTTTTTAATCAAAGTTAAAGTTTATTCCACTGTCTCTTATGGTGTCTTCTACATTATCCATTATGCTGCGGCCACTATCATTGTCTTCACTATCATTGTCTTCACTATTTTCCTCGTCATTCCTATTGCTGTTGTCATCGCTATCCTCCTCTATTTCCTCGTCATTCCTATTGCTGTTGTCATCGCTATCCTCCTCTATTTCCTCGTC
>JAKDMR010000689.1 GCA_030452275.1 Candidatus Nitrosocosmicus sp.
ATGTGGTGTTTTTAAACCTATCAAAACAGTTATGATTACACCTACCATAGATTCAAAAGGGTCTTGCATCTCTAGTTCCACGCCGCTTATGCAAGACCCGATTCTTTAGCTATTCCCATCTAACAATTAAGAATTTCTCTAATGTTAGATGTGTATTCATTCTCTGAATGTATCAAATCACAGACTAGTTGGTTATTGTCACGGTTGTTGTCTGTTAAAATATCACTTATTTCGTTGGCGGAATCAATGGAGTTTGTAACATCGAATGGAGTCCATGTTATAATTTCCAAAAGGTCACCAGTTGTTCGAGACTCCATTTGAATATCAATAATTAACTAATCGGGCTTAATTAAATAATTTGGAAGGATCTTTTAAATATCCCTATTTTGATGATTCTGACATGCAAAAGTTATTATTCGAAATCTTTTGCTTGAGTTTTATACTGCTTTTCTTTAGTGGATTCTTGAATATACATCAATTGAACATAGTTTATAGTCAGGAGGAAAGTAATTCAATGATAAATATCCCCGAGACGATATCAGAGAACGCACAAAATATGCTAAGAAACATTACATCTCAGGTTCCAGAGTTGGTACCTCCTGATCCTAATAATAAAAATGGTTGGAAACAATTAAACCGACAAATTTCAGCCATGTCAATTGCTCAATCCAAACCATTTGTAAATAGTTTTGAGCCCAATATTACATCTACTAAATTAGGAAATGTGGACATACTTGATATAAAGCCTAAGAACTGGATGGATAATGGCAAAATTTTAGTATATGTACATGGAGGGGGTTATACAATTCTGGGCGCCAATTCTACATTAAACAATTCTGTACCTATGGCAAATGCTACAGGGCTTAGGATTGTATCCATTGATTATTCACTTGCCCCATCCTCAAAGTGGAATCAAACAACAAGTGAAATTGTATCGGTTATCGAGACTAAGAGTCAGGGTAACTCTCGACAATATTGCAATGTATGGTGACTCTTCAGGAGGCGGATTAGTTGCAGGTTCGGTTTTAAAAATGCGTGATGAAGGTATTGGAATGCCATCTGCTCTAGTACTTTGGTCACCATGGACAGATGTTTCTATAGTTGGTGACACTTATTCAACATTAAAGATGAATGATCCATTTATTTCTGAAACTATTCTTAAAAATGCAGGAGCTGCATATGCCAATATTTCAGTCCAGAAAAATCCATACGTCTCCCCAGTATATGGTGATTTCAGCAAAGGGTTTCCACCAACACTAATTCAAGTAGGAACAAAAGAGATTTTGCTTAGTGACTCTTAGATTATATCAAGCACTAGATCAAGCAGATATTCCAGTGAAATTAGATGTGTATGAGGGAATGCCACATGTATTTCAAACAATTTTATACAATACTACTGAATCGACATTAGCCATTTCAAAGACTAATAATTTCTTAAAGGAGTTTTTAAACCCCTCATGATGGTGATAATCAACTCCCGCAATAATTTTAGAAGGCTCTTGCATCATATTACACCCAGACCTTAGTTTATTAGTTGATATAGCTATCTGTAATGCTGATTCATTAAATAATTATGAATGGTGAAATTATTCTGAAGACACCATTTGTTATACAAAAGTTC
>JAKDMR010000690.1 GCA_030452275.1 Candidatus Nitrosocosmicus sp.
GATTATGGCAATTTTAGTTTTGATATAGATAGTTCTAGATATGCGCGGAGCGAGTGGGATTATTATCGATATCGGTGTATTAGGTAGGTTCCAGATTAAATCAAAAAGTAACAATTTGTATTACTTTTCATTATAGATAATACTAGTAAAAGAATTCAATTGGGTTTGGTGAGATTAAGTTCCGTATGTTATGCGGGTTCGGATGCAACTCACTTTTTTCCGGAATTTAGAAACTATGGATTTGATAACCTAAATCGATGAGTATATACTGACTGACAATATCCTATTAGTGCATAATCTTTACATGTATGTTTATAAAATTTCGATAAATAAATAATAACAAAACGAATTCGCTCGATGATACTCGAGTATTAACTGAAAATTAAAACATATCACGTATAGTAGAAGATCTTGTCATTTCTGGTCATACATAATGAGTCGATTCAAAGGATCAACTACTTCTCAGACTTGTTATTCTTAATATCTTCTGAGATGATATGTCCTAATTCCTTTTGAATTTTCACAGCCTCTTTACCTATGTCCCTCGTAAATTCATATATCATCTGAAGACTAATCATATCAAGTAAATCATCTTTAGATTTGAGATAAGTTGCATTAATTACATTTAAGCAATATACAGTATTTTGTATGGGATCTGCCAAGCCATAATCCGTTGGACCCGCTAGTATGACTTTCTTTTGTTGTTGCCGTGTTAACCCCATTCGATAAAATCCTTTTGACCCACCGTGAACTTGATTATGTGACTCGTCATAATAGGGCAAATAATGATCTATGTTTATCTTTTTAACCAATGCTTTGAAGTTACAATCTGTCAGATATGTATTGGGTATCCAACCATAATCCTTTGCAAAATCCTTACCATATAATCCCATCAGTCTTGCATATTCTGTTTGTAGTTTAGTATGATTAACATTGGAGAAAGATTCTCCCAGTCTTTTGTGATAATCTTTTAACAGTAATGATTGCTTGTATTTTTTTACGTACTGATGTTCTAAATATCTTTTTGCGAACTCATCTGGATTGTTTGCAATTACCACAAATATTACCATTAATTCAAATAAAGTTCGCCATCGTGCGTTTGCTCAGTCAGCATAACCATTTTTTATAAGGGTAAAAATCTCATAAGCTGTCTGAATACAACGCGCATTAATAAGTATTAAAGATCTTTCTTTAACATTTGTAATTCTTCCATTACGATATTGTCTTCCATAAAATTGAATTTTTCCTTTACCAATTTCATCTGTGCTAATAATAAGAAGCCTCAATAAATCTAATGGTTTTTTCCATTTCTTATATAAATGGTCATTGAAAATTCTTTCAATGTCCTCGTGTTCTTCGAGAGTTTTATCAACAGATCCCTTTAGCGTATTAACACCCTGGATGATACTGTGTTCGAATATATCCTTGAAAGCGTTTTCAAATTTTTTCTCTTCAGTCTTGTTTAGTGAAAATTTTCCTTTTTTTAGTGCAAGTTCCAATTTCTTTGTTGCTAAGACCGACAATATACCCGCATTCTTATTATCAAATTTAGAGAGAAAATTTATCTGCTCCCTTAAAGTGGATATTATTTTAGAATATTGATTTTCTTTTTCCATTAAAG
>JAKDMR010000124.1 GCA_030452275.1 Candidatus Nitrosocosmicus sp.
AACAATCTTGAATTTAAAATTTTTTACTTTAAGATAGATCTAATAGATTAGGTTAAATTGAATTTGCAACTTCCCCAAATTATTGGTCTATCGTATAGATTGTGGTAATGTTGACGACTTGGAAATATGCTCTGAATTAATCGACAAAGGAGGCGTGGTCGTTTATCCTACTGACACTGTTTTTGGTATAGGTTGTGATCCCACAATTGAAAAATCGGTTTTACGATTATTTGCTATTAAGGAAAGACCATTGGAAAAGCCCCTACCAATATTGACAAGCGACTGGAGCATAATCTCAAAAATTGCACATATTACTCCACAAGCAACAATCCTCCGAGATTTATTTTGGCCCGGAAAATTGACCCTAATTCTAAAATTGAAACCAGACCATGGATTGTCTAAATATGTGTTTAACAATGATAATAATACTATTGGATTACGTATTCCTAGTAGTCCATGCATTCTAAATCTAATAAACAAGACTAGATCTAAATTGTTAGTGGGAACAAGTGCCAACTTATCAAAAAAGGTTCCCTCAACGACATTAGCAGACATTGATGAGACTATCTTAAGCAAATGCGATGCTGTAATAGTTAACGAAATATCATCCGGTAGCTATAGCGGATCAACGATAGTGGATGTTTCAGTGTCGGGATCTACTAGTATAGTTAGAGAAGGTGCAATTCCAAAGGAAAAAATCCTAGCAGCGCTAAGTAATCCATAGCGGAGCAAAACTATGATATTTAATTTTCTTGCTACAACATATAGATACAAGGAGGAAGACCTAATGGATGAGCTAGAAGGGCTGTTTTATGACTTTGGCGAGACTAAGGTGGAAGTAAATGAAACTAATATTTCGGGACTTATTGTGGGAAAATCTTTAACGGATTCAGAGCTTTTTGTAACCTATTTGCGGAAAAAACTAAAGGATTCACCATGGGAGATTCGGAATCTCCTTAGGTTTGTTCCAATTCAGAGAGTTGTGTTAAGCGAAGTCGAAGAAATTGGAAATTGTTTGCTTGATTTGGCGAAAGAGAAAATTACTAACAAGGGACCAGTAAAGATTCTGGTTGAAAAAAGACATACTAAATTAAGTAAAAAAGACATTATAGATTCAATTGGACCTCGTTTGAATTATCCTGTCAATTTGACCAATCCTACATGGATTCTGCTCGTAGAAATTATTGGAAAATATTCAGGAATATCCGTTATCAGTTCCGACATGATGTTTAGTTCAATGACCGAAAAAAGGGTTTCAGAATAGGATTAAATTATGGTAACAAGAATGCAGCTTGTCACTAATCACTAACTCCACTTAGAGCCTATCCCAAAATTCGATAGGATTATAGCTCCTTTCCTATCTTGCTAAACTGTGGCCTGTGTTCAGAAGAGAAAAGAGGAGCTAAGGGGTGATAAAGACAATGATCACCATACTATCATCATAAGGATCCCAGACAAATTATGGGATGAGATTAAGAAGATACTACCTAAAGAAAAGCCGCCAAAGACTGTTGGTAGACCGATTGTACCATACAGAAAAGTGCTTGATGGAATTCTCTACGTACTTAGAACAGGATGTCAGTGGAAGATGTTACCTGGAGAATACGGTTCTGGCTCTACCTGTCATCGACGATTTCAAGAGTGGAATGGACTGAACTTATTCAAAAAGGCGTGGATTAGACTATTGAAAATCTATGACAAAGAAATGGGTATCAACTGGACATGGCAGTCTCTTGATTCTATATCCGTAAAGTCACCTTTAGGGGGGCCGAAACAGGAAACAATCCCACCACAGATAGGAGCAAACTAGGCACAAAAAGACATATTTTAATAGAGAAGAAAGGTATTCCGCTATCGGTTGTGATATCGCCTGCCAGTACCCACGACCTCAACCTGGTAACAGATGTGGTTGATAAGGCAGTCATCAAAAGATCGAAATCATTATCCCGATCCAAACCCAAATCAAGAAGAATAAGAAGACGATTGCAACATCTGTGTCTAGATAAAGGATATAAATCTGCAGAAAAAGAAAAGAAACTAATCAAACGAGACTATATCTTGCATATACCAATCAAGAAGAAGAGAGGAGAAGGAGAAGAGAGGAGAAGGAGAAGAGAGGAGAAGAAAAGATGGATGAAAAACCGATACCAAATCGTAAAAAATATTCAGCAAAAAGATGGGTTGTATATAGAAAGAACAAATTCATGGCATAATAGGTTCAGAAAACTGTTTACAAGATATGAAAAGAAGGATGAAAACTATCTTGGGTTGGTACAGTTCTCGTGTTGTATGATAATCTATAGAAAGTTAATTTTGGGATAGGCTCTAAGTATATGTATCAGGAGTTTCTTTTATTCTATCGACAATCTGCCATTCAAAGCCTTCGGATACATCAGACATTACGAATAATACTCCACGCTAGTTAGGGTATTAATATGTTCTATAACAAAACAGGGTAAAATACGATTTGTTATCATTGTGCTTTATTGAACCCCCGATGAAATTGCCTATGTATGGTTACTTCTGAGAAGCGTATACCCATCTAACTAGAGAAGATAGCAAGAGAAGAACTTGCTGATTAGGTATTCCAATTACTTTCAATCGTTGTCTTGTCTTATTATCTGAATCAGTAATTGTCGTAATGCAACAACAATGGAATAGCTACGTATATATTTCGATACTCAGGAGGAGATCTATACTAAGAATTCTAGAGACCATGTTTGATTAATTTTAAATAAGTTGTTTGTACTAATAGTTTGTAAACGTTGATCGCTTGCTGCATAACTGTCTTGTACACTTATTAGAAATGTAATCGGATCCATTCTTGATATGAAGAAATGAGGCTAATAATGGATTTAGTCTCATTTCTTCAATTTGTCAATCCACTATGAAACGGCTAGAATTTTTTTTGGAGAAAATATATCAGCCGCTGGGTTTCAGAACATGACAAAGGAAATAACGCTAAAGATATCATTGTACAACATGCTTAGATGAATATTGAATAACGGGAAATATACCGAATTGAGGGATAAAGAATAAAACAACAGAGCACTAATTCTTACCATTCTTTATCTACAATACGGGTAATGAAGTCAAGCGGTATTAGTTTACAGGTAGGCATTCAACTCTCTCTAGACAGACTGTTAAAAGGTATAAAGTATGTGCGTGGTCTACCTCCCTAAACCTAATAACAATGTGTGATAATGGAGGGTTAATTTCTGCTAAAGGTGATTATTACTATTCTTTGATCTGTAAGCTAATCATCAACTGCATAAGCCTACCAATTCCTTTTAAGCTAATACGGTTCATAAAATACCATGACTCGATTTAAGATTCCTCTAAATAAAGGCGAGTTACAAGAAGGAAAGCTCAAAAGAATAGATGTTAGTGATTACTCGATTGTATTGACATTGATAAACGGAAAGATTTATGCCATGGATACTGTATGTTCGCATGAAGGAGGACCGTTGGAGGAGGGAACGTTGGAAGGCTATAATCTGATTTGTCCGTGGCACCAAGGTATCTTTGATATTAGGAGTGCGAAAGCCTCACCTAAAACAGATTGGGTCACAGATCTGAATTCTTACAAAGTAACTGTTGATGAGAATAACGGAGATATCTACATTGACACCCAGTAGATTAGGTAATAATTTAGACATCCCTAATAGCAGACGTGTTATGATACCAAAGAAAAATCATCAATCAAATGTGAATTGATTTATGTCTACAAGACCTTCCAAGCTTAAACTAGAACTATTGGATAAAATATCATATGCGGGTTCAGATATCATTTCTTTCAAATTCACTTGCAGTGAATACCTACAACACCCACAGGATCATCTTTTAGATTACAAGGCTGGACAATATGCTATAGTCGATTTAGGAACAAAAGAGGATCCGGAAGGACCAGTGAGATCATTTACCCTATCTTCTTCTCCTACCGAAGAAGGTTTTATTATGATAAGTACAAGAATAAGAGATACCCCATTTAAGAAGAAACTTGCAGGCTTGAATGTCGGTTCATCCGTTAATGTCACAGCACCACTTGGGAAATTTACATTGCATGAAGATCATTCGAAACCTGCAGTGCTGTTGTCTGGTGGTATAGGTGTAACTCCATTTAGAAGCATGATAAAATATGCTATAGATACGAAGTTACCATTGAAGATAACTATGTTTGATGCCAATAGAAATAAAGAGAACATATTATTCAAAGACGAATTCGACAAGTGGGCAAAGTTAAATGAGAATGTACAAATAGTTTACACTTTGTCTGACACTCAAGCCGATTGGAATGGAGAACAGGGTCATATAAATAAAAAAATGATAACCAAGTATTTGACAAATGATGAATTAGACAGTTCTATTTTTTATATCTGTGGTCCACCAGGTATGCTGAAAGCAATGGAGAAACTATTGCAAGAAGATTTAGGCATACCAAAACAGAGAATAAGGACAGAACAATTCATTGGCTATTAATACTAACATCTATTTATGAAGGCATATACACAACAAACACAAGGTATCGACACAGACATACATCCTCGCGCCCTATGCCGTGCAACAGAGCATTTGATTGAAGATATCAAATAGAGGATATCTTCAATCAAATATGTTTTCACGCATTATTCTTTAATTTTCTTCTCAAGATACTCCTTTAAGGCTGTAGCGTTATTTAATTTCTCGTCCTTGGCGCCATAAAGTAGTGTTACTGCTCCTTTATGCTCCTTGATTTTGTCAAGTATTGTTTGAACTGAATCGCCATTATTTTCTAATTCTTTAAAGTATCGATGCTTAAATTCATTCCATTTGTCCTCGTCATGTGCAAACCATTTTCTTAAAGGGGTACTTGGTGCGACATCTTTTTCCCATAGATCTATCTTTACCTTATCCTTACTCAAACCGCGAGGCCATAACCTGTCTACTAAAATTCTAAAACTACCATCTTCGCCTTTACCTTCAGTTCCTCGGGGATAGTCATAGATTCTCTTAGCTTTTATCATCGACAATAAACATAACCACTAACTAGAAGATAAAATGTTTTCTTGTAAATAAAAGATATTGGTTAACATAAGGTAATTCGTATTCTTTGGTACATTTCTAATGCAATTATCCAAAATAGATAATAGTAGGAAATTAATTGATATCAATAAAATAATCATATACATGTATCGTAATCTTTAATATTCTGTATCTACTATTTTTGCTTGCGTGGTCTTCCTGTTATTTTTGAATTAATTTAATTAATAGAACTTTGACTGGTAGTAATAAGGATCCAGATTAGATGATACATATAGATAGCAATAATAATCTTAAGTTAAAGGAAATAAAAGACAAAGTTATTTGTTGTAGATTATGTCCACGTTTGGTATCATATATAGAACAAGTAGGAAAGACCAAAGTAAAAAGATTCATTACTGATGAATACTATGCTATGCCTCTTCCAGGTTTTGGAGACCCAAATGCACGGTTATTTGTAATTGGATTAGCACCTGCTGCTCATGGTGGAAATAGAACTGGAAGGATATTTACTGGAGATAGTTCTGGAGACTGGCTTGTGAAGGCCATGTTTGAAACTGGATTTGCTAATAAACCATATAGCCTGAACAAGAGTGATGGTCTTGAACTGATTGGTGCATATATGACAGCAGCAGTAAAATGTGCGCCTCCGCATAACAAACCAGATTCAAATGAATTATCAAACTGTTCACATCATCTCTTGACAGAATTACTGGCACTGAAACATACAACTACAGTTATTTTGGCACTTGGAAAAGTTGCTTTCGATGCATATTGCAAACTATTTCAGTTAAAAAAGCTAGCATTTGTTCATGGCGCCTGTTATAGTTTAGATGATCAAAAGTCATTGTTGGTTTCATATCATCCAAGCAGACGAAATACCAGCACAGGAAAACTAACTTGGGGAATGTGGATTGATATCTTCAAAAAGGCAAGGTCACTTATATTAAATTGAGATGACGTTATGGAACGTAATTGACGTATTATCGAAAAAAAAGTATATAGTACGGTCCATTAACAGTTATATCGACACGTCAACTCCTTCTTTCTTTAATCCTATTGCGTTACTTTACATCAGCAAGAATACTACAGATTTATTTTCTTAACAATTGTACCATTCCATAATCCGAATGAATTTGTACAAGTAGCACATTATGTTCGCATTAGTGATTAACCCTGATTTTACATTTGCTAACTAGTACCTTCCAAAAAAATTCAATCAACCTCATACCAAATTAACTATTTATACAAAGATTTTCTGTATTTTGAGCAGAATTTATGATCTACTATGCTAAAATAAGTTTGACTAACCGAAAAAGCATCATTGAAAACACTGAAAAACTTTGTTAATATGACAAAGTGACTCTGTCATATAGTTTAATATTAAAGGAAGCGGATAAATAGACTAATGGGTTTAGAATCAATTAGTATTTCAAAGATAATAAATAAAGATGTTAAAGTCATTGATCAAGAACAAAATAT
>JAKDMR010000691.1 GCA_030452275.1 Candidatus Nitrosocosmicus sp.
TAGTTTGGATAATTTAAGTTATGTATACTGCCTTGAACCGACCGATTAACTCCAAATATAAGGATGCTTTATTTGAGTTAATAAAAGATAAAGGAATAGTTATCAAAGATGTAGTATTATCCAGCGGTGAGACTAGTAAATATTATTATGATTTAAAAAGAGTAGTCCTTACTCCAACCGGATCTGACTTGATCGGAAAATTATTGTTACAAGAAGTTTTGCAATTTGAAGATGTAAAATCTATTGGTGGACTTGAAGTAGGTGCAACACTTATTGCACCATTAATAACTCTTAAAAGTAGTGAATCTCAATTACTAGATGCGTTCTTCGTAAGAAAATCAGCTAAAAAACACGGATTAGAAAAAGAAATAGAAGGAAATCTAATAGATCCTGCCGTAATAGTTGATGATGTGATTACAACTGGAAAAAGTGTTTTACAAACTCTTGACAAGATTAAACAAGAAAATACGAAAGTTAATGGAATTGTTTGTATAATTGATCGAGAAGAAGGAGCAAAAGAATTGTTTGATAAACGAGGAGTACCATTTATATCGCTTTTTAAACACTCTGATTTCAAAGACTACATTAATTCTAGATTGAATTTACAAAATCCGGATGTTGAAGTGTCTTATCAATAGTTCCTCAATTGAGATATAATCTTTTGTGATCTATCAGAACCAATTTTTTCAAGTTCATTAATTATTTTTGACATGTCAGTGAACTCAAATAAATCAAACTTGTATTGATCACATATCTTTCTGAGAACTTCTGATTCATTCACAATTACTATCACTTGTTTTATGTAACCTCCTAAGGGTTCTGTCAAGTCTTCGTCAGATGAACTGACTTGAAAAGACTGTAAAAAGTCGTCAGATAGAAAAAATTTAATTGGATTGTTTACGGGTAAAATTAAAAATATCAGGATAATACGGATTATAATACCATAATGGATTTGTTACAACAATCTGTTTTTGGTTATTCATTAAGGAAGTTTGAGTATCAAACCATATTTTACCTTGTTGTTTAAGATATTCTGCTGTAATATCTATCAAATTACAATACATAGGATATGTAATATCACGATTTTCAATTATTTTCTTAACCGCCCAATCAAATGGAGAATTTTCATTAGATGTAGTCATTGTTGATTGTGATAGATTGGATCATATATACATTAGTGAAATTATGAAGATGGTAAATCTTCCTTTTTTAGATTTTTTAATCTAATAGCCATATCTGTTATATCATTTTGAAGTGGATTAAACGTATACCATTGTGAAAAATACAACGCATCTTTAATATTAAGAGATGGAAGTTTCCTCAACATCTCTAATTGTATTGAAAGATGTTTTTCAGCCATTTCCTTTAATTCTTCTAATGTTACTTTTTCCAAGAGCTAAATAATATTGTATCATTCACTTGCTTATAGCTTTTTACAATATTCCTTGAAGTTTAATATCATTATCATTAACTACAAATTTTAATCGCTTCGGGTTACCGAGCTTTTCTATAATAGGTTTGGGTATAGAACTTGAATAACCCCTTCCCTCAACATAATTGATACCTACTTCAAATTCTTTAGCATCATTTTTCCACTTTGGCACATTACTATATAG
>JAKDMR010000125.1 GCA_030452275.1 Candidatus Nitrosocosmicus sp.
ATGTATAACTTGTTTATGGACAAGATGATGACGTGATGTACAACACTAGTCTAATCAGCTGTATTCAAATTAGTTATTCGACAGAGCACTATTTTAAACTCATTATAGTTTCAGGAATAAATTCTAAAAAATTAGGCATATAGTTCTAAATATCATATAGTTCTAAATATCAGAATCTTAATTGATATTCATTATTGCGCTACAGTTATAGAGATGTTGTTTGCGATTATTGGAGTCAGGATAACAAACCTTTTAATAATGCCTGTATAGATCATTTGGTAACTGACAAATTATAAAGTATGAACAAATTGAATGTGAAAATTACTTTGTTAGATCTAAAACAATTTACAATATTTTACGCATAACTATGAAGTGAAATTTGATATTCAAGGAGATTAAATTCAATCAACATGTATTGTCATTGTATTTAAGTTTTGTTGATTAAAAAGATTCAATGACTAAATATGAATTACCATCACTTCCATACAGTTTTGACTCCTTAGAACCTCATATTGATACAAGGACCATGGAAATCCACTATACAAAACATCATCAAACTTATACAAACAATTTGAACTCCGCTCTTGAAAAATGCTCAGAAGAAATTCAAAGTAAAGATATTACAGACATTTTGAATAATCTAGATGCAGTACCAAGCGATGTTAAGAGCACAATTAACTTTAACGGTGGTGGATATGATAACCACAGAATATTTTGGAATAATTTGACTCCAAATGGAGGAGGAGAACCTCAAGGATCTATTGCGGAAGCCATTGGCAATTCGTTTGATAGTTTTGGTGCATTTAAAGAGAAATTTACCTCTAATACAGTAGCAATTCAAGGCAGTGGTTGAGGATGGCTAATATTCGATCCATCTAGTAATAAGGTAGACTACAAATCTATGCCAAACCAAACAAGTCCAAGAACAGAAGGATTGATACCATTACTAGGATGCGATGTGTGGGAACATGCATATTATCTCAAGTACCAAAATAAGAGACCAGATTATGTCAATGCATGGTGGAATCTAATTAACTGACGAGACGTTGGCGAAAGGTATGAAAAATCAAGAAATAAATGATTGTTAAAATTTTGAACATTTATTATTTTTTGTTAAAATCACCTAATTTTATTTATTTTATATAACATAAGCGAAGATAATCGATTCCCTAAGTTGTAGTACCCTACTATCGATATCTGACCAGAATTTCAGATCAGATTTCATACTTTTAAACTTTGTTTACTAAAATACTAAATGAAGTCAAACCAAGCATACAGATACGAAAGACTTCAGAAAATACAAATATGCTATTTATAGACCTCAAACAGGTCTATTACCTTGGGTTAATGACTGGTCTGAACTTGAATTAAAGAACAATGTACTTGCGTTAGCAAAGATAGCAAAGATCTTTGATCTTCCAGTTATCATAACTTCAAGTTACTAAGAAGGTCCCAATGGACCATTATCACCTGGACTAAAAGAAATGTTTCCTGATGTAGATGTAATAAAAAGACAGGGTGAGATTAATGCTTGGGATGATCCAAATTTTATAAATGCGGTAAAATCTACTGGATGCAAAAAACTCATTATTTCAGGCATACTTACCGATGTATGTGTTACTTTTCCAACTTTATCTGCTATAGAAGCAGGATATGATGATGTGGCAGCAATATATGGATCTGGAACAATTAATCAAACTGTAAGAGAAGCAGCAATCTCCAGAATTATACAAACTGGAGCATCAATAATGACCTGGTTTCCAATTATGTCTGAACTTCAGAGATTGGAACAAAACCACTACTCCTGAGATGGTAAAACTACTAACAGAACATTCTCCAAAGTATGGTCTTATTGTAGGTAGTTATGTAGTAAATATACCCAATCAGAAACTAATACCAAAGGATTTTAAATCATAGTAACAATTGCCATTTAAGTGCAGTTATTCAACGAGTTTTTACAATATCTATATCATATGCACATCTAATGTAAAGAAGTAAAGATAAACATCCATAAAGTTCAACTGCTCCCATTTCATCTTCCTAATTCTACGAAATGTATCTGCGATATCATAAGATCCTATCTCAAAAACGGTAAAGTTGATATCAAAATTGTAATAGTTACTTTCCTATCCAAAGTTATAGTAATCCTAACAATGTCTATTTTTTACAGCATTCTTCCTATTTCTTTCTCTATGTCGACCATATTATGGTATTTTTGAGTTTCAATCTTATCAATTATATGTAATATGGAACTTTTTCTTATCCTCCCTATTTTTGTTCCAGAACTTTTTCTCACAAAATCCTGTATTTCTGATTTAGACTTGGGAAGGTCGATTCCTGATAATGCTTTAGCGATTGTTGAAGCAGACAATGAAGACTCAACAGCTCTCTTTCCGCCTTTTTTGCTTGGTTGCTCTTGCTGTCCTTCTGAATACTTTGGATCTTTTTGAACTACTCCTGACTTCACTAAATGCCTTCGCTATTTCTGCTGAATCCCTATAGTTTCTGGAAGGAAGAGCTTGAACTAAATTCAGCAAGTCTTTTTGCATAGTTTTAGATGTAGCCGTCTTCTCTCTTTGTCTAACATGATTCACAATCTTTTCTTTTGACAATGGATAATTAATTCGAGAGTAATTTTTCTAGATCGGCTGCCGATGGTGTAGAAGGGGGATGAGATGATTCCATATGTCTATTTATTTGGGATTTTTGATTAAATCCTTCACCACATAAATCGTAAATAAATTGAAAATGCTTTCCTTCAGTGATATCACCATGTGAATTGTTTTTCAATACCATAACTATTCCTCCAATTTGGACTATTACCTTATTTCACCCAGAGCCTTTTCTACTTCTACCATTGTGCTAAATGACTTGTTTGAAGGTAGATCTTTAATTGTATTGATTATTTCTTCTGCATTGCTTACTTTTGATTTATTATTTTCAGCATATTTTGCCAGTCCTTCTTTCTTTTTTGGTAGTTTTACTCCACCAAGGATTTTTGCAATCGCTGATGCTGACGATGCTGATGTTGCAGCCACCTTTCCCCCTTTCTTTCCACCCTTGCCTGGTGTCTCCGATTTTGATAAATGTTTAATTTCTTGTGTTTCTATAGGGGGTATTTCTTTTTCCTTAGGAAATTTTCCTGTAAACAATGCTTTATCAGGAACATTGTTTTTGTCTATATGTAATTTCGCCAATAATTCAGCAGTTTTCTCGTTTTCTGCTTCCTCATCTATTTCAATACCTAGTTCTTCAACGTCTTTCTTCCTAGCGCCTATCAATAGAAACTGTGTATTTTCATAATTAAGTAAATCTGCAGATTCAGCACTTATCCACCTTTTACTACCAAACAGTTGCTTTAATTCCTCTGGATAGTCAGGTTTTTTATTTGAAAATGAGGAAAAAGCTTCAATATTTATTTCAGGATTCTTTATTGATATAATGTAACTAGCTTCTTTTTGTATTTGAAATTCAGTTTGTGATGGACCGAGTTTTTCGGGAAGTTCCAATATATATGCCAATTCGGTATGATTGTCATGTTTTGAAATAGAGTATTTTCCTTCTCCTGTCGGAATGGCGGCCGGCACTATTCTATCAGGACCTTTTGTTTCCGTAGAATATTCTGCAGGTATCAATAACTCTTCATGTAGATCATTAGGATTTGTGGTAGTTAGTATATTGAGTGCCCAATTTCTCTCACTTGGATTGGATTTGCCTTCTTTAATATTTGGAAGTTTTTTCTACCCAAGAGAAATAGACGATATAAGTTTCTTTTACTTTCTTTTTGTGCTCTATTTTCAGAAGCAAGGATCATGTAAAATCTTTGAACATCATCTAAATTTTCCACTTTTTTGGAATCAACTTTTGGTCGATAAAAGAAAAAAATATCGCCAATCTCTATTTCCTCTGAGTTTTTACTTCTACCAGTGGATGACATTTTAGTTATAGTTCAACAAGAAATAAAAGGATAGAAGGGATTGAAAGCTATTGATTTGGACAATTATAATAGATATTTTTATTTTATGAATTCATCTCGTAAGGGTAATTATGTGGAACTATTTCCGCGAATAAGATCTATACTTCATGAAAACCATTTATTTTTTCTAACCTTCGTACAACACTTGGTTTAGGCATGAATAATAGATTGAAAGTAACTTGATTATTTCCTTCAGGATCCTCGTAAGAGACCATATTTGGTTTTTTCAAATAATAATATCCTTATCTAAATCATAAATAAGTTTTGCAAGGGTTTCAGAACGCATTCCAAAAGATTCTAACGTTATTGACACTGGAATCTCATCATCAATAATGTCAAAGCACCGTATGATACTCCTCTCTATAGCCATTTATATAATGTTCATTCATTGGAATATTGTAAATATCAACTCGCTCAGTTTCCCATCGTGATTGAAGAGACGCACTTTTGACTATAAAATTCATTTCCTTCACTAAATCAAATATAGGTTAGACTCAATTTATGAATGATCAATAAATTGAACCAAAATAGATTCAAAAATTTTATGGTATATTTAAGGCTTAAATAATTATAGAAAATTGTAAATAAATCAATAGCAACAACTGGTGATACGTGATGATGGAAGATGTGAAATAGATCTCCAATCCACAAAGCCATGGTTAAAAAAACCATTCTTTTAGGACCCTGATCAAATCTCCAAGACGAGGCATGATACAGATACAATACCTTTAGGTCAAATGACCTTATTATTACCTCCTGCGACAGGATTAAAAATTTCGAGATGACAAAGCAAATATTCAGATTAGCAAGTCTTTTCAAAATCCCACCACAATTACTTTCGCTATAATTTTGCAAAATTCTTTAACCCAATTACTATAATTAAATTTTCATTTTAGGTCATTATAAAGACCTACTATCTCTTCTATTTAACAACTACAAAGCAAAGGGTGAGGAAAAATGACAATTAGAAATATATCATGTAATTCGCATCTACTTTAGTATAACAAACGTACAAAACTTTTATTTAATTTGGTAAAATGAGTTTAAACTGCCTTAATGATCAGGTGCATTTCAGTGGTACAGACTTATGAAGTATGAAATCGGTACTTAGTGAGATCTTGTATAGATGCTAGTTAGAGTTCCTCTTAATTTCATTTATCTATCTAGTCCATTGTATCGACTTTCAAATTCTTTTTCTATAAACTGAATCAGTTTTTTATCTAAAATCCGAGTTTTGTAGCCACAGATAAGGCATAAAAAATATACTTTTGGTGGTCTTGCTTTTTGAGGTCTTCCAGCGATGTTTAAATATCGAGTAATCCAATATTTTGGTCCCTGTTCCATGCAAAAAGGACAGATTATAATTGTGGATACTTCGTCTAAATCTTTTGAAATAGACATAATAGAGGTAATAAAGTCCTGATCGTATTTATTTATTGAAGTGAATAAGGTATAAGCACCTATATACTTTTACTGGAATGTCAATGTTACAATTTTTGTCACATAGAATCTTATTGATCATATCTCTTAACTCAATAAGGAGTTTCTTATTTATGGTCATACATTGAAGTGTTAGGATCTTCCCTAGCTTAATTTGGGTTCATATTCTAAACTCATCCTTAAACTCCTTTTTATGAATATCGTTAAGTTCTCAATAAATAATTCTTCTGGAAATTCCCTTTTTCCTTTAATCATATTTTAAATTTGATCATGTGTATCTGTTAAAGATTTAGAACTTTCATGCCATTGCAAACATTAGTAAATATATAAATATAATTCAGATCTAAATTTATGAATTAATCTAACCACAATTATACACCTCCATTTCATTATATTATTTATATGCTATCAATAAATTATTGTTAGTTGCCAGAATTCCTATTCAGTACAGGCTTTAGTATTTAAACTTAACAGACAAAGGATGGATAATCTACCGTCAGTGAGAAAAAGAAATCCGTTTTCTACGATCTATAAAGGGTTTGTTAAATAAATGATGAAGATGAGTACGAAAGACTCTTCTAAAGTACCAAGATTTGTTGATTTAATAAATGAATCTGTACATACTTCTGATGACAATGACATTGGAGACATTGAAGCAGTAAATAATAATTTCATAGTTATAAAAAGAGGATTTGTAAATGTGCATTATTACTATATTCCAATCAGTCTAGTCGAAGGCTGGGATGGTAAAGTTTTGTGGATCAAGATCAATGAAGCAGAAGTTGAAAAAAAATATGAACGCAAAAATGAACCTGATCCCTATCGATATTATGTAAGAGATTATCCTTATTATACTCCTGATTACTACCCTGTAAGCTATAACCCAATATTGCCAATAATTCCTTCTAGATATTTTATTCCTGCAAGCTATACATCTGCTAAAGAAAAGGAAACATCAACTCCAATTCAATGCGATCTATGTATAAAGGATTTTACTACTGAAGATGAATTGAGTAATCATATTTTAAAGGAACACAGTGAAACATCCATATAAGTTTATTATAAAAAAAT
>JAKDMR010000126.1 GCA_030452275.1 Candidatus Nitrosocosmicus sp.
TAATACATTTGTTAATTCTCAATCTTTAGAATACTATGATCAGGGTCAATTTAGAAATATCAAAAAATAAGAAAGTCTTATATAATAGTCCATACAAACCTTGCAAGAGTCATAATATATTAAAAGTGCGATTAAAATTGAGGATCACTTCCTTTGTCACAGATCAAGAAAAAATCCGACCTAATCATCTTTTCCTGATACTATTATTTTCGACATATTCTTTTTTTGTGTTGAGTTCACAATTATAAGTTTATATCAACCTAACCTACTTAGTTTAGGAAACAGGAGTATACTTGGTTCTAAATGTCTCTCTTGGACAAGGTGACATCGCTTTATAAAAACAAGTACTACCTCATCATTTTAATAATTTCCGCCACATTCTTTACTCATCTATTCAATCCCATAGGATTTCCCAGTGTCCACATAGATGAGGGGATTTATATGTATCGTGCAATGCATTTACTAACCTTTGGAAATTTGGAGTGGAACACAGCGTTTTATGATCATCCCTATTTTGGACCCATCATCCTGGCAAGCTTGCTTTACATAATTAACTATCCAGCTATTATCGTATCAGATCTTAATGATCATTCGTCAGTCGAATTAGCCTATATTGTTCCTAGATTAATTATTGGATTTTTTTTCATCCTAGATACTATCCTTCTTTACGCAATAACAAAGATACACTATAATCGTGATGCTGCTATTATCTCATCTTTATTATTTTCAATAATGCCTTTAACTTGGGCTATGCGTAGAATATATCTTGAATCAATCTTATATCCATTCTTACTGAGCTCAATTTTGATTGTAGTATATCTAAAGTCGTCGAAGAATTTGAGTATGAAGACAGGAAATTTTTTGATACTTGTTTCTGGAATCATGCTTGGACTATCAATTTTCACTAAAGCTCCTTTGATAGATATGATACCTTTGTTAACTTTCTATATCTACCTTTATAAGAGGAAAATTATTCAAGTATTTTTATTCTTAATTCCTACCATATCTATACCATTACTTTGGCCGATTGATGCAGCCTTTAGTGGAGAATTTGATCAATGGACAATAGGAGTGATCTCCCAATTAGAAAGACAGAATGATTCAATTTTAAATGCTCTTTATGACTTGTATTCTATAGATCCGATTCTTCTGGTTATGGGCCTAGCTGGTACTATTTTTGCTGTGATTAGAAGAGACTTTTTTCTGATTATGTGGATAGTTCCATTTCTGATTATTTTCAGTTTCTTCATTTCTTATGTGAATTGGTTCCATTTGATCCCAATATTTGGATTATTCTGTATAGCATCTGGAGTGATGATTGATTGGATAATCAAACGTAGTTCAAAAGCCAGGATAATTCCAATATCAATAATTTCAGTGGTGATGGTTATAGGATTCTTCTCTACTTTAGTTCTCATTTCTACCAATATTTCATCTTTCCAGTATCAATCTATGACCCACATTAACACCTTATTAAGCAGGGTTACAGAATTACCCGTACAGTACCATGACAAAACAATTTCTGCACCATTCCTAACCCTAAACAAAGTCGATCAAAATATCGATTCAATGGATACTACACCACACTACCCAGAAAATAATAATGCACCGCATAATTATTCGACCGTTATCATTTCCAGTCCGATTTATTCATGGATATATAAGTTTATTTACAACTACAATAATACGTTCTCGAGTTATACCGACAATAAAGAAGTAAAAAAAGATGACAAGGTCATCCTAGTATTAGACAGGTACTTCAGAGACTATTTAGTAAACAATGTAGAATCAAGGAACAAATCGTGGAACAGTGATTTAACAACATCCACTAATCTGTATAATGCTTTTGTTGGATTGAATTCGACTAAGTATTTTTATGGAACAACCAGTGATTTTGATTTGTCGCAATATCCTTTTACTAGTATGAGATTTAATATGGGCGGGAGTCCAGTAGAAATAAGGGCTGATCTATAGACTATAGACCATATACCTTTCAGGCTGATGTTGTTCATATCAAGAGTATCGATCCATACTCGTATAAATCATATTGCATTACATGCACTTTTCATATCCTAATTTATATAAATCATTACAAACTAACTTCTTAGTAACATTATACAGCGGTTCGTTTAGTGGCATCTCATCCGCAGATACAGATTCTAGAATCTTGAGGCTTGATTCAGGATTAAGACGCAAACTAATTTCAGATTTTTC
Source organism: Candidatus Nitrosocosmicus sp. (assembly GCA_030452275.1). GTDB lineage: Archaea > Thermoproteota > Nitrososphaeria > Nitrososphaerales > Nitrososphaeraceae > Nitrosocosmicus. Next base: position 2,215 of record JAKDMR010000126.1, read on the forward strand.
TTCATGTTCTTGATTTCCATCATACAATCCATAGTAAATTCCCTTGTCACCATTAGAAAAATCTATTTGAAGTAACATAAAGCTAACATCCCTATTAGGAACATCAAGAATAAAAGTCTCATCAAAAGGTACATCACTATAAGTCCTTGCTTGTTCTAGCAAATCAGCATACTCATCAAAGTCCTGAAGTGGTCCAACTATCAAGCCGCTAACATTTAGATTGTCAAGATTAGACGTCTTTTCAAAATTTGGAGTAAATTTCGTTAATTGATACCAATTGACAACCTGGAATGGAAATAATTCGTCATCAAGGTTTCTTGTGAAATTAACATCACCGTTAGAAATAATTGCGGAAAGATATAAAGTACCTGTATCCTTAGGTTCAATTGTTACAGAAATATTGGATGGAATAGAAGAAGAGATTGAATTCGGATTAGGAATTGACTCAGACTGATTGTTGCCTATATCAGTTGTAACGTTTGATCCTAGTGCTTGTGATGTTGCAGATATTCCATAACCCATTACGAAGATGGAAATAGGAGTAATGATTGACAATATAATCAAAAATAAATTTCTTTTGTCATTACGGAAAATTTTAATCATGCTTTGGTATCGAGATGTGTGTTATATTTATATCTATATATAATTTTCAATACGAAGAATGAGCCAATTTTGCTTTATGTAAGCATTATATCATAGTGAAATTATTTGGGACCAAAATACTATATTACTGGCCATGTGTGCCTTGGTAACATTCTTAATTTTGATAATATCAAGAATATTTTTATTTGGGAATTTCAGCACGCATCTATAGTGTTAACTTTTTCGAAATGACATATTGGTGATGAATTGATTATTGGTGAAGTTCAACGTTCAGGAAAATAGAAGAATCAGATATGCCTTAATTATCTTAACTCCTATTGTATTATCTGCATTTACTCACTTATGGAATCCAGTAGGATTTCCAACGATATATATTGACGAAGATCATTACTTGAGGCGGGCTTCTCAAGTTATAGAAGGTCAGGGCCCCCAGGAATCAAACTCTATTTATGATCATCCATATGATCATCCGTACTTTGGACAGATATTTTTAGCATCTATGTTAAAATTAACTGACTATAAGATCCCAACTGACCAGTCATTTGAGAGTCCAGAATCGATTCAACAACTATATACCCTGCCTCGATTGATAATGGGATTTCTTGCAGTAATAGATACATTTCTTGTCTATAAAATAGGGGAAGTTTGGAACGGCCGAAAAGTTGGATTTGTATCAGCCGTTTTGTTTGCAGTCATGCCACTGACATGGATGTTAAAAATGGTATTACTGGATTCGTTATTATTGCCCTTTTTCTTGGGCTCAATATTCTTGGCCCTTTATTCGGGCAAGGTGAAAAGCAGTAAAGTCTCATCTAGCAAAATTTTGGTGATACTATCAGGGATTACGTTGGGTCTAGCTATATTTACAAAAGTCCCAATAATTACATTTATTCCCTTGATTGGATATTTAATCTTTAAACATCAAAGAAGTTTCAAGGTTTTAGGCATCTGGTTAGTGCCAGTGTTATTAATTCCCCTTATTTGGCCCGCTTACATAATCTATAGTGGAAATTTTGAAGATGGACTCAATGGTATATTATATCAAGTAGAACGAGGAGAAAGAAATTTTGATGATACTGTTACTTTCCTTTTGCAGGCAGATCCAGTATTGATAATTTTAGGAATTGCAGGAGGTTTAGCAATTACATTGATAAAACGAGATTTGATTTTTTTGCTCTGGGTTATACCATACTTTTTATTTATTGCCTATGTAGGTGGAATAGTAAAATACTTTCATTTTATCGAACTATTACCAATATTTTCTATTTCAGCAGGATTTATAATAGTTATGGTTAGTAATAAATTATCTTTGATAATTAAGAAGCGCGAGGGTAACAATAAATTACCAAACATCATATCCATCACCTTAATAGCAGGGATAGGAGTATTTGGATTAATTAGTACTTTGATACTAATTGGAATAAACACAAATGAAACTTTTTTTGAGCTTTCTGCATTCATATCAAATTACGTTACATCCAACACTAATCTCGATGCTCAAACTACTTTAATGGGACAGCATTGGATTCGAAGTTTTTCATGGATTCCTATGTATGTTCATGGAACAATCAATTATGTTAAAGATGTATTCCCTGAGCGCTATCTGAAAGAACCACTAAAGACAGATGATGTGATAATGGTTGTAGATAGTCAACTAAAACATGACATATTAGACTATTCCGTACAAGGGGAACATTTAGATGAAATTAGAAAAATATACCATGATTCAGACAGGATAGGAATGTTTGTGGATAGCCCCACGAGTAATTACAATACCAATCAATATCCATTTACCAATATGAAGGTGAGCAGAGGACTAGGTCTGGTTGAAGTCAGGTCGAATCAAGTCAATGACAATAACGTGGTTTTTGCTTTAACCACAAATGATTCATCAGATGAGAAAGAAATGAATATCACTATCCCCAAACTGGAATTGCCCACAGTGATTGACCCGAATCTAAAGGTCGAGATCGTAGCAAGTGGACTAAGCTATCCCACGACCATGGCATTCGTAGGAAAAGACGATATATTAGTATTAGAAAAAAATAATGGTACGATAAAAAGGATCGTAAATGGAAACCTTTTGGAGAAACCTGTTCTCGATTTGAATGTAGCAAATAAAATAGAGAGAGGACTGCTTGGAATTGCGGTTGCTAATCAGACTTTAAAGAACGATGTTAATGAAAAAACCTATGTATATCTTTTTTACACTCAATCTCTTAATGATGGTAACGATGTATGTTCTGGTGCAACGGTATGTGATGAGAATACAAATCCACTAGGTAACAGAGTATATAGATTTGAGTGGACAGATAATAAATTGATCAATCCGAACCTGATTATAGATATACCTGCTGGACCAGGAGCAGATCATAATGGAGGTGTAATAAAAGTAGGTCCAGATGGTAATATTTATGTCCTTGCGGGGGATGGCGATAGTTGCTGGGAAGACGAATTTTGTACCGGTACATTTGAAGATAGCACCGTCAACGCAGAATCATCTAACGTTCCTACAGGTCATCCACCTGATGGAAGAGGCGGAATATTGAGAATTACACCCTATGGAGAACCCATTTTGACCGGTGAAAATAAGACTACGGGTATTTTAGCTGATCATAACCCTCTCAATAAGTACTATGCCTACGGAGTAAGGAATGGTTTCGGTCTTGCCTTTGATCCAATCTCAAACAAACTTTGGGATACAGAAAATGGTCCAGGTTATGGTGATGAAATTAATTTGATTGAGCCCGGGTTCAATAGCGGTTGGTTAAGAGTGCAAGGCTGGTGGCCCGTTGAGAATGCGCAACCGGTACCCCCTGAAAGAGGCTATTTTGGAGACAAGATGGTAACAATACCAAATAACTTAGAGAATTTTGGGGATAAAGGAAAATACAGTCCTCCAGAATTTGCATGGAATATGTCCGTAGGAGTAACTGCTCTAGAATTTCTTAAGAATGATACTCTAGGGAGTCAATATCAAAATGACATGTTCACTGCTGATTATAATAATGACTACTTGTATGATTTTGATCTAATTAAAGACAGAACGCGCCTGGATCTAAATGGGGATCTAGCAGATAAAGTAGCTAACAACAACAAAGAACTTGATGATATCGTATTTGGGCAAGGATTTGGTATTGCCACTGACATTAAGGAAGGGCCAGATGGATATCTTTACGTTCTTTCTCATATCCATGGTAATCTATATAGAATAGTTCCTAATTCGAGTTAAGATCTTAATTTTTTTCTTGATTTATGAAGTTTTGAAATCAAATTACTATACTGTTTTTATTTCTTTGTTTAATAAATCATAGAAATCATCAATTAACACAACTATTTAATATAATTAGTCAAGATTTCGGTAATCTTGAAAAGCTAATTAATCATAAATAAAATACATCAAAAAAGATGACTCAAGTTATATATTGTCATTTAAACGATCCGCGGTCTTGTAAATAATGTAATTAGATTCATACAAAGTGTCAGATTAGATAAAGATCGTTAAACAACAATTTGAAATCGATTCTAAAAAATATATATTAGCAAAGATGAAAATACACAATCAAATTCTAAATTTAAACCAAATCTTGAATTGAACAAACCTATTCTTATATTAGAAAACAATCGCATGTATTATATAGTATTTTAATAAATTAATGGTG
>JAKDMR010000127.1 GCA_030452275.1 Candidatus Nitrosocosmicus sp.
CTATTTTGATGGTTAATTTAAAAAACTATAGGATACTAGGTGTATTGCTTTTAGCATTATCACTGCTGATAGTTCCAGTTTATGTGAATTCTGTGAATGCTCAACAGATAGTAATCAATGGAGCTGGAGCATCTTTTCCATATCCACTAATAGATACCTGGAGGGTTGAATATCAAAAAGTAGACCCAGAAACAAGCATAAATTATGCTTCTATAGGCAGTGGTGGAGGAATTAAACAATTCATAGAACATACCGTTGACTTTGGTGCAACTGATGCTCCCCTCTCAGCATCTGAATTTAAAGAAGCAAGAACCGCCGTTCATATTCCTGAAACTATAGGTTCAGTAGTGCTAGCATATAACCTTCCTGATATAAATACTCCTATCAATCTTACAGGTCCAGTTATAGCCGATATGTTTTTAGGAAAAATTAAGAAATGGAATGATCCAAGAATCCAGGAATTAAATCCAGCGGTTACCTTACCAGATGAAAATGTAATCACAGTCCATCGTTCTGATGGTTCTGGTACAACCTTTGTATTTACTGACTATTTATCAAAAATAAGCACTGAATGGAATAGTACAATTGGTGCTGGAAAATCTGTACCATGGCCCTCTGGTCTAGGAGCACCTGGAAATGAAGGTGTATCTGCCTCAATTCAAGGAACGCCATACACAATAGGTTACATTGAATTAGCATATGCTTTAACCACGGAAATGGATTATGCAGCAATCCAAAATAAAGAGGGTAATTATATCTTACCTTCAGTTAACTCAACCATGGCTGCTGTAGAGGCCGCATCACTATCATTACCTGCTGGTAATGAATCGTGGAGTAATGTATCAATCACTAATGCACCAGGTGCTAATTCATACCCCATAGCCAGTTTCTCCTATCTGTTGTTGTATGAAGATCTTAGTGCCAACCCCAAAATAAATGAGCAAAAAGCAAAAGCAATAGTAGATTTTGTTCAATGGGCGATAACCGAGGGACAACAGTTCGCCGAACCACTAGGATATGTTCCGTTACCTCAGGGGGTTGTAAATCTTAATGAACAAACACTAAGATCTTTAACCTTTAATGGAAACCCAATCCTTACAAACTAATTTTTTATTTTTATCTGTACATTAATCTTTTACGTAAATTGGTCCCTGTCACTTTGACGAAATTTTTCAATTGCTTTCCAGTATTACTTTTCCAACAGTTAATATATTTTGGTACAATATTCCCAAAGCATCTTTAAAATACAGAAAAGTCTGGTGTAATTGATTCCTTTGATACGATATTGATTAAAATTTATCTTGATTAAATGCTTCAGTTAACAACAGGACCAAGTTATTCATTAAAATTTTTTTCTACATATTAAAGCAATCATCGATGTACCTACAAACGTTGCGGTCCAGTATAACCATAGATCTGTGAATACTCCTGATAACAAACTTGGAGCTAATGAACGGGCAGGATTCATTGACGCTCCTGATATAAAAGCAAAAAATAGAATATCCAGTCCAACAATGCCTCCTATTGCAATACCTCCAAATCCTTTCAAACCTTTTGTATAAACTACCGTTAGTATAACCGCCATCAAAAGAGCTGACGCTACAACTTCAATTCCAAATATTAAAGGTAAAGGATATGAATAATTAGGCGCATTAGCTCCTAGATTGGCCTCATTGCCTATTATGATACTTACAAAAAGACTTGCCAGAAAAGCACCAGCTATCTCCGCTAAAAGGTACAAACCTAATAGCTTTTTTGTAATATGCTTTGTTATCAAAAACCCGACAGATACAGCAGGATTAAAATGAGCCATAGAGATTTTTCCAAAAAGATATACTCCTATTGCAACACCTACAAAAGGAGACAATGCAATAAACGGTAGTCCAAGAATACCGTTTAACTTTGCATCAATAACTACTGAACCAGTAGCTAAAACAACAACGATAAATGTTCCTATGAGTTCTGCACCGAACTTTTTTTGGTTAACAGTCAGTTTGTCAACTACAGATTCAAAAGTTGATTCCTTTGACATGATTATTTGCTATTTACTTTGGTATCACTTTAACTGAATTAAATAGAGGTGTTCTAAATTGAAATTTTATTGTCTCTAGTGGCGTCAATTATTTCCAATACTCTTTTTTCAATTTCGTCTCTTATCTCTCTCACTTTCATTATTGGTTTGTCTTTTGGATCTTCAATGCCCCAATCTATAACTTTTGGTATAAATAAAGCTGGACAGAATTTGTCATCCATGCATCCCATATTGACAATAGCTGCTGCATTTCGCATCATGTCTTCTGTCACATCTTTAGCTTTTTTTGTTTGCTAATGTCTATTCCCACCTCTTTCATAACCTCCACTGCAATTGGATTGATTTGAGAAGTCGGAACAGTACCTGCACTAATAGTTTCGTAACCTTTTGGGGCATACTTTCTGAAGAAACCCTCCGCCATCTGGCTTCTTCCTGCATTTTGAACACATACAAAGAGAACAGTTTTTGTTGCTTTCTGATGATCTCGTTTACCAAATGAAAATTTCATTTAAATCACCCCTTTCTCTGATCTTTTATCTTTTAACTGCCTTGATCGAAATACTAGTGATTTGTATTTTTTCCTGATCTTCTTTATCTTTGGCTTCATCTAACTCCATATACAGTTTCTCATCAAGTATCTCAATGTTGGTAAATCCAGCTTTTTTAATAATATCAATGTAGTGTTCTTTTGTTAATGCACCATCGATACAACTGCACCAACTGTCTGTACTAATAGAATTCGCAGCTATTTCTCTAGATGTAACTAAATCTGATATAACCATTTTTCCTTTTCCTCCTGATTTCAGAATTCTGTGTATTTCTTTGAATGTGTTGAGTTTGTTTTCTGTCAAGTTAACAACACAATTGCTAATAACGACGTCCACAGAATTATCATCAACAGGTATTCTTTGCTCGATATCGCCCTTTCTAAACTCTACGTTCTGATAGCCGTTTATTTCAGCGTTCTTTCTTGCTTTTTCTAACATAGCATCAGTTATATCAACACCGATTACCTTTCCTTTGTCTTTGGCAATATTTGCGGCTATAAACACATCAATACCTGCTCCTGAACCGAGATCTACTACCACATCTCCTTCTTTAATATGCGCAAAGGTAGATGGATTGCCACAACCCAATCCCAGGATAGACGACTGCGGAATAGATTTCAACTCGTTTTGATCATACCCAACTGTTTTAGACGATTCTATGGGTGATATCAAAGCCTCGGTAGTACCGCAACATCCTGATGACGCAGAGCAGCATGATAGCGAACCATCAGCCAATGCTATTTTTCCATATTGCTCTTTAATCTTGTTTTTTATGTTTGATTGTTTACTCATTACCTTTAGTTTACCAAGTAAACTATATAAATTGGTAAGAGTAAAATAGTAAAATAAGTGAAATCACAGAAACCAAAAGAAAAAGAACATGGCAAAGCAATACTAAAATCATCGAAGCTACCAATACTTGAGGACGATAATAATCCTTGCAATTTCTATGGTTATGATATTGAAAGTTTAATGAAAGAAACATCTCAATTGAGAAATATAATTACTAAAAGAGGAACTCTAGAGATACTAATACCCCTTTGTTGTTCTACTGATCCTATTAGATATGTCACATTTAGAAAATCAATGAAAGGTTTCAGTAGTAAAACTCTTACAATACGCTTAAAGGAATTGGAAAAGAGTGGTATTCTAAACAGACAATCCTTTAATGAAATTCCTCCTAGAGTAGAATATCGTCTTACGCCTAAAGGTCAAGAACTTGTTGGATCGATCATCAATCTGCTGCAATGGATGAGAAAATGGTCAAATAAATAAATATTTTTAAATTAGAAAACTAACTGAGTTTATTGATTAGATTTAAAGATATCCCATACTCTTTATTTTTCTTTTTTATTGCGGGGTTATGTGAGATAGGTGGTGGATATCTAGTATGGTTGTGGTTAAGAGAAAGTTATAGTTGGATTTTTGGAGTATTAGGAGGATGTGTATTGTTTATGTATGGAGTGATTCCAACATTTCAAAAAGCACACTTTCATAGAACCTATGCAGCATATGGGGGCATATTCATCTTAATGGCTATAAGTTGGGGTTATTTTTTTGAAGGAATAATTCCTGATACATATGATATAATTGGAACAATAATCGCGACAATCGGTGTCATCATCATATTCTACTATCCACGTAAAGAGAAAGAAAAAATTGGAATTGATTCTTCAAACTGACTACAGTGTCGCACTGGTTGCATCCACATTCAGTCTCTTTGTAATTGCTGCACTTTTAGAAATTGGTGGTGGATATCTAGTATGGTTGTGGTTAAGAGAAAAGAAGAGAATGAGTTTTGGATTAATCGGAGGAGTCATTCTCTTTATTTATGGAATAATTCCAACACTTCAGCCTTCTAATTTTGGTAGAGTATATGCAGCTTATGGTGGAATATTCGTGGTTATGGCAATTATTTGGGGTCTAATAATAGATAAGAAGAGACCTGATAGATATGAAATCATAGGAGGAACAATTGTCCTTATAGGTGCTGCAGTGATATTTTACGCTCCTAGATAGAGACTATAAAAAAACATATTTTGATCTCATTCGTTGTCGAATTCACAACGATACCAGGATCGAATTCGATCTATACAACTATTTATTGTAACAATCATAGTAAATGAATTAGCGATAAATCGAGCTAAAATTATTCTAATTATATTGTAAGTTAAGTGTCTTAATTTAGATCAATTGTATTTTCTTTTACCATGCTTCTTCATGCAGTATGGCATACAACAAACAAGTTGATGTTGATTCAGAATTAGACACTTGACTTAGTATATTATATTACATCTACTTCGTGAATTGTAATAAATCCATTATCTCCTATTAGTCGTTTTAGTGGTATTAACAGTGGTTCAATTTTTTCTCTCTCATCCACCGATTCTATCATCATAGGTTGATTTATCAGAAGTCCTTCTAAATGTACCGTTGACTTGCCTCTTCTACCAAATCCATCTACGCCAAGCCAAACGATTGCACCAAGAATATTGGCTTCGCTTAATAAATCAATGATCCTTTTTTCCATTCTTTTACCATCCACAACATCATTTTTTTTCAATCGGATGGTTAAACAAATCATTTTCTTAAAAGTCATATCTCATCACAGCAGGAGCATTGTTAATAAAATTCTGCCACCAACTAACGATAGTATGGAGAAAGACACGTTTGCCACTATATTTATGAATAAATTCAAAATTTCTCTGTTCTCAAACATAATAGTACTTTCCAACGCTAAAGAAGACATAGTAGTCAAAGAACCACAAAACCCAATTGCAATAAGAAGTGAATATTTTGTATCTAAGTTATAATATACAGAAATTACTGAAAAAGCTCCCAAAATAAAACTTCCAATTATATTAACAATTATAACATTTGATCCCATGATACCATAGATTTCAGGATAAGATGTAATCTTGTATCTGACTATGGCTCCTCCTATTGCTCCTACACCAATTACTACAATATCTATTAATTCTTTAATCAAGCCAAAAACCTAAATTTCTGCTGGAATCATTCCCGACTCATCATCTTGTAAATTGACTTGCGATGTTGGACATAGAGTGCCATCATAATCGGATAAGATTGCAATAATCCTACAATTATTATTATCCAAACAAAGGTTAAAGTAAGTAAATGATTTAATAAATGTAACGGTGGTTACATATAGGTTATTTCAACCTGTACACATTAACGGCATAGTTATTCTTAATGTGCGAGTAAGTTAATTCAAGAGACCTTACGATAAATTTCTGAACTAGTTAAAGAATTATTATTATTATTTAAGCAGTTTGGTTTTATAACAATCATATGATTGATAAACCGGCATCATGGATTATTGTTTTTTATGATGTTCCAACCGAACCCACTAAACAAAGGGTAAGGATATGGAGAGAATTTAAAAAAATAGGAGCATTGTACCCTCAAATGTCATTTTGCATATTTCCTAACAACAAAGAAAATAAGCAAAAAATTGAAGAAATTTCCAAACTTATACTTGACAATGGCAAACTCATCAGGATATCTACAAGTGAATATGACGAGAAACAACATAACAAGTTGTTAGAAATGTTTAGAGAAGAAAGAGACAAGCAGTATGATGAAATCTATGAGGAATGTGAAGAGTTCATCGAAGAGACTAATTTGAACATTAAAAATAAAAAATTTTCACAAGAAGAGGTAGAAGAGATGGAAGAGGTTCTTGATGGATTAAACAGATGGGTAGAAAAAGTCATATCAAAAGACTGGATAAAAACATCAACTAAAATTACCAACTTAAGAGAATGTTTAAGAAAATGCCAAGATTCAATGGATCAATTTGCGGAATTATCTTTTCCAAAATGATATCTATCATCCAAGTGTATAATCCTATGATTACCTGA
>JAKDMR010000692.1 GCA_030452275.1 Candidatus Nitrosocosmicus sp.
GAAAGTATCTTAGAAGAATTGGATGTTGGCCAAAGATGTGAGACTTAACTTAGTATTTGCTACTTTCTTGTTAGCAGCAGGACCATCCTCATCCATTGGTTTAGATAACCAAAATGTATTTGCAACAAAAAACAAGAAATCAAATGAATCCTTACAAGGAATAGGTCAAAGTACAACCACAGCACAAGCATCGGATTGCTTTTCAGAATTAGGTGATAGTATTGCATCATGTAATAACTTGGCATTCTCACTTAATCTAAACGACGGTAACAACGCAGCAGGTCAGCAATAAATCCATAATATACTTTTTATTTATTTTTGCTTTAGTTTTTCTGATATTATATTAAGCTCTTTTAAATACATTAATGTAGCAATCTATTTTATTAATGTAATTGTGTAGTCAAAGCAAAAACGTTAAATAATTTGCTGATAAAGTATCGATCTCTGTTTCAGACACAATAAAAAATAAAACCAAACATGCAAAAAACATCACTTTGATGAGATTTGTTCATCAGTGTGTCTGGGAGGAGCGGAGGAGGGGAGAACCATAGTTAATAGCACAGAGAGGTTAAATGGTCAAAAGTAACCTAATCTTCATCTTTGCGTCTATTAATCCCTCTAGACCCTTCTCACTCTATACCCTTTCAAGGACTTGAATTTCTTGAAAAGTGTAATTAACTGAGTAGTATTTGATGTCCTAGTAATTCCCATTCCATGTTTACTCATAAACTAACTATTGTTTTTTTCCAATACTCAAAGCACATAAGCAAATTGAGAAAATCACAAATATTTGAATTATCTATCTAAAAATAATGTCAAATAAAATAAAATAAAAATAAAAAAAGGTATTGTTGTTGCTGTTTGATTTTTAATCTTGTGCTAACGCGTTATTGCCTTCGTTGTTTTGGAATTGGAAGTTAAAGTTATTGCCAGAGTCTTCAACATCACCACCAGAAACTACTTGACTGTTTTGTGTTGATTCTTGAACTTGACTAATTATCTGTTGTGCAAAATTACCATCGTCATAATCATGATGGTCTCCTCCTGCAAAAACATCGTTGGATAAAGATAAGGGTGCGATGATCAAGGCAAATGCGATCACTATTGTAGATGATAACAACAGTTTTGTTTTATTTGTATTCATACCTGTAGATTATATTCTAACAATTAAATATATAATGGATATTTCAAAATTTGTCATAATTATGTTCGGGTATTATCGCATAGGACAATTTACAATAAAAGTTTTTATATCCTTGAGAAATATCGACCGTTAAAAATCGTCATCTATGACTATTCTGACTTGATTACCTTCAAATGCTGAGATATCATCATGATATTCTTTGGGAAGCATTTTCCACTGGTATCCTGTTCTAAGGACATAGAGAATACCCTCTAATACTCTTCTGTATTTCACTATTGGTCGACCAACAGTCTTGGATGGTTTTTCTTTGAGTAGGACCTTTTTTATTTCATTCCATAATTCATCCGGAATCCTTTTGATGGTAGGATGATGGTTTTTAACAATCCTTGCTTTGTCTTTCTTCCGGGTACAGGTCACATTTTAGGAATGGAAATAAGGATCTATAATCTTATCGAATTTTGGGATAGGCT
>JAKDMR010000693.1 GCA_030452275.1 Candidatus Nitrosocosmicus sp.
TATTTATCCGCTTTTAAAATGGATAATATTTCATCTACTTTCTCTTCTAAACCTGACAAGCGATTATTAATTCTCTGTATCTGACCAAACACTATTTCTCTCTTTTTGTATTCAGGCGATTGATTGAATACTCGTTGTCGAGTTTCCATCTGTTCCCTTTCGATATTACTTTCTTGAGGAGATGGTTATACTCTGCTTTCAATGATTGTTCCACGTTTTTTGAGATATTATTTAGACTAATTTTGTCATGTTTATCAATCTCATAAGTCATTGACAATAAGACCAAAATTTAATGATAAAAGGGTTTTCTTCATGAAAGGTTATTCATTTACATTAATACTATTATCTGAGCTCATCCAATTCTGTGTGTTTCTTAAAGGTTTTTAGAGTTTCCAGCGTTTTCTTTATACCTTGGTGAATTAAATCCTTTATTGCTTTCTTTGAAAAGTTGGCATTTTTAGATACATTAGGTGTTTCAATCCTATTTCTGGTGATCCTCATTTCAGAATGAATCTCTGCCCCATAATTATTAATCAACTCATCATACTCTTTTTCTATCTGTTTAGATAGAGAAGGATCTAGTCTTTGTTTATCAGATTTTGTATAAAAAGTCATAAAGTTGCTCAATTAACTGAATTTGTCTTGTAACAAGTTTTGCCATTTTAATATTGTGTTTTGTCTTATCACTGAATATGATGTCTTTTGCTCTGTCTAAAACTTCCACCATATTTGATGAGAGTCTATCGATTATCCTCGGATAGTTTTCAACTATAAAAATATGTTTATCATTTCGAGGTGATGCAGCTATTACTTCCCTAACTGGGGTATTACTTAGTAAACTACCATCCCAGGCATACACACCTTTGTCCACCTCTATCCATGGAAATCCGTAGACAGGATATGCTGAAGTGGCGAGTAAATGACTTGGCTTGATCGGTAATTTCCAACTATCAAATGTCAGTGGCTCAGCAGTTAAAACATTTACTGCGGTAATAATAAGTCTGACTAGAGTAGTTGATTTGTAGATATCTTTATTTAGAAATAATTTATTATAGTCTACGTACTTGTCTAGCGTTTTTCTCAAAGGTGAATGATCATAGATATATGTCCATGTTCCAGGATTAAAATAATCTCCATCCTTGAACATATTACTCAAATCCCACCTAGGGACGAACATTTTGGGAACACCAAAGAATGCTGCATTGTTAGATGCCGATGGAATATGTTCGTAACTAAAGGCTCTTTTAGTAGAATCGTAAACAAATGCGGATGTTTCTGGAATAATATCAAAACTACTTTCAGATATTTCGTACCAAAATTCTTCAAGGCTTATTTCAGGTGTTCTACCCCCTTTACTACCAGCTATTATTGCAGCATTGATTCCACCTATTGAAGTGCCTGCAACAATGTCTATTTTTATATTTTCCTCTGTCAAGGCCTTGTAAACTCCACATGAAAAGGCCCCAAATGATCCCCATCATTGTAACACTAATACATTCTCTACTTTTCTACTCTTTGCATGCTTGGGATGACTTTTTGGAACTGTGAAATTCATTATACTAGACTTCTTGCGTAATTAGAACACGTTAGTCGTAACTTCCAGCCATCATCA
>JAKDMR010000128.1 GCA_030452275.1 Candidatus Nitrosocosmicus sp.
AGCATCATCAACTACTACAGACCCAGCCTTAGCATCATCAACTACTACAGACCCAGCCTTAGCATCATCAACTACTACAGACCCATCCACAGGACAGAGTCTTTTAGGGTTAACCTTCAGCACAGAAAATGCATCTCCTCCTCTAGTTGAAGAGACTGAGGAACAAGATCTAGATTGTGGAGATATTTCAAATAAGAATTTCAAAGTATCATCAAATGATCCAAACGGGTTTGATGGTGACAATGATGGTATAGGCTGTGAAAGTGGCGATGAGGATAAGAATGCTGGAAATACGGGCATTTCTCCTGTCAGTGTTACTAGTGAAGGTCCAGACAACGATTGTCTGTTGAATCCTGATTTACCAAAATGTGCTTCTGTTGAAGGAGATTGTCCTGACGGATTTTTCAATAATGACGACGATCAATGTGTTCCTGAAGGCGGATGTCCGGACGGATACCATACTGTAGATGATGATGAAACTGGAAGATGTATTCCAGATTCAGATGGATGTCCAGAGGGAATGATATTTAGATCTGATGGAAAAACCTGTGGATCTATAGAAAATGTATGTGAAGACAGCCCTGAACTAGATGGATGTACAGAAACTTCTTGTGATCCTTCTTATCCTGATTTCTGTATTGAACCAAATCAATCAGATTTAAACTGTCAAGATGAGGATGGAGTTCTTGAACCAAATGAAATTCCACACAAGAACTTCAAAGTAGGATCAAATGATCCACACGACTTTGATCGCGATAGCAATGGCATAGGATGTGAAGAAGATGAGACAACTGAATCCGGCTCAGGTTCTGACATTCTTAATTGCGATGATATACCAAATAGTATCAAAGTGACTTCATCTGATCCTAACAGACTTGACAAAGATAACGACGGTATTGGTTGTGAAAACAATGGTAAAGGGGGAAACGGCAATAATAATGACAACAACGATAATAGCAATAGTAATAATAATAATGATAATGACGATAATAACAAATACATTATTACTCCGTCAAATTCATGTGCCGACATTTCTGATACTGTAGATCTATCATCTGACCAAATAGATCCAGAAGATGTAAGAGTTATTGCCTTCTTTGATAACTGTGATTTAGATTCTGCATCACTGGAGTTGAATCTTGTTCAAAATGATGATCTGAAACTAGTTGCCGCCAACTTAGATGATGGTCTATCTGATGCAGTTGAAGTAGAAATGAATCAAGTCGAACAATCAGAGTCTAGTTCAAATATTTTGTATGAAGCCACAATTGCTGATAATCAAGAAGGTCGCGATTTAGATACTGGTGAAATAAAAACTCTGAACAATGTAAATGGAATAGTATTATGGAACGATGGTGAAGATGAACCAATAGAGTTTGCCGACAATAATTTTGTTGAAGCAAACATCAATTTCTTTAACTAAGAAACATATAGCCACTCCCGGAAATCGTCCTTTACGCTTCTTTTTTATTTGTATCAATCAAACTACCTTTGATAATAAAATGGATTTTATTTAAATACTAAAACAAATTTTCTTAAATAAGGCGATCCATACTTGTTCCCATGAGTTGAATACTCCATACTGAGATTTTATTCAACCTTGAACCGTATCCCCACGCGTCCAAACTAAATAATCTAGGAAATATAACAGAGTCATGGTCTGTTCCGAGTATCAATTTTTTCTGTATACCAAAATATAAAAACTAACTAATTGATCCGATGGTTAAGTAGATAAACAGTATATTTTGAATTACCACTCACAATAATTGCTTTTCTAATAACTTGTTTAATTGAAAACTTCCTTGCACAACTGATGACACCAATGAAATAAGGACCTGTCAGACAGGACTACATTATATTGTCACCATTACTAGCGGATAAGACAATAATTACAAACGCACAGGTAAAAAATTCCGCTTTAGAAAATAATTTATTACAATTTAACGTATAGGTATACTCCTTCTACAAAAGGATGTAGGCTTTGGCGTAAGCCAATAAAGGTCTTGAGATGCACCAACAGATCTCAATACCAAGATGCAATGCCTGCATTGCTAAATTGTGTTCACATTCTCATTGTATAGTTTCAATTCTCAAACAGGATTGACTTTAATAGATTTTAGCTTTTTTAGATCATGTCAGTTTAATTCGATTATTCGACGTATCATTAAGTTGCATTGGAACCCTACTACCACTGGGAACTTAATCCCCACGGATGAGAACTGTTACCAATGAGGATATCTAATCTGTCAATTTAGAAGCTTACATGGCGATAATAGAATAAATGGCAATTAGGAGTATCCGATAGAGCATTTCTTCTGCATCCTTATTAATCTATTAAAAAGCATCCTTGCTAAAATCAAATAAAAGGGTTTGTGGATTATATAGGAGGATTGAATTTCGTGAAACTATCATTTAATCTTTCATAGGCGTATGCTAAAGACAATATCTTTTCTTCTGCAAATGGTGATCCAATGATTTGTGCTCCTATTGGTAATTTGTCTTTTGTAAAACCTATCGGAATACTTATCACAGGTAGACCAGTACTATCAAATGCAATAGTTTGTCTGCTTAGGGTTTGATAGATTTGTAATGTTTTACCACCTATCTCTATAGTTTGTTCATTAAATGTTGGTGCAGCAATAGGAGTTGTAGGAATAATTAGTACATTTTCATCTCCTAATAGTCTTATGAAATCATTTCTTAATTCCCTTCTAAATCTTTGAGCTCGAATATATTCTATCGCAGATACTTCAGTTCCCTGTATCAACATTTTTCGGACATCGTCACCGTACTCTTCTGATCTTGTATTCAACCAATGTTGATGGATTTCTGCCGATTCACCAAGTCGTATGGGTCTCCATGATTCATAGATCTTATCTGCTTCCTTTAAATGAACATCAGTTACTGATGATATATCCATGGATATCAGGGCATCGACAAAATCAAAGAATATTTTTTCCACCTCCGGGTGTAAATGATCAAAAAAATACTCTTTTGGTATCCCTACTGATTGTTTTTTAAATTCATTTTCTTTTGTTTCGATAGCTTTAATGTAGTCAAGAACGTTCCTATTTTCACTGGTGGGGTCTAGAGGATCTTGGCCCGCTATAGTTTGCAATACCGCGGCCGCGTCCCATACACTTTTTGTTATACATCCTACATGGTCTAGTGAAGGTGCTAGATCGATTATTCCGAATTTGCTAACCCTTCCATATGTAGGTTTTAGGCCAACGACACCACAAAGTGAAGATGGAACCCGTATGGAACCACTAGTATCAGTGGCCAATGAAACTGGAACCATATCTGCAGAAACTGAGACAGCAGAACCTCCGCTAGAACCACCTGAAAGTCGGGATTGGTTCCACGGGTTTTTAGAAGAACCAAAATGGGGATTTACATTGGTTATTCCACAAGCAAACTCGTGAGTATTATTAGTACCTATCAATATTGCGCCCGCGTTCTTCATTCTTGATACAGATGTTGCATCAACTTGTGATATGTAATCTGACATTATTTTTGAGCCAGCAGTACATCTTATTCCTTGTGCACATATTACGTCCTTTATCGCAAAAGGAATTCCATGTAATGGTCCTCGATATCCCCCTTCTTTAATCTCTTTTTCCACCTCTTTTGCTGTCTCTCTAGATTGTGCTTCAAGGACTGTGATGAAGGCGTCTAACGAGCCATTAAGTTCCCTTATTCTCTCTAAACAGGCTTCAACTATCTCTACAGGAGATAATTTCCCATTTCTTATTTCTGAAGATAATGTCTTTATGCTATTAGGTTTTATCAGAGATGTCATTATTACTTCTCGCCTTTGAAAGCAGATTGGACGCTTTTTACAAATTTTCTAGAATCTGTAACCCATCCAAAAACGCCTCCCTGCATCTTTATTTGCTTTATTGCAGCTTCATAGTTACCATAATCCGTAGCGCCAGTACCATCCTTTAGTAATGTACACCAATATCCAAAATCGTTAGCTTCTCTCATTATTGTATGAACACAAACGTCAGTTGTGATTCCTGTTACTACTAAATGAGTAATTCCCAAATTCTTTAAAATCAATGGTAAATTGCTTTGTCCAAATGCTCCCTTTCCCGCTTTGTCAATGACATATTCCCCCTGAATTGGATATAGATCACTAATAATGTCCCAATTCTTTTCTCCTCTTATCAATAACCTACCAAGACCACCTTCTGGTGTATCGCCTATTCCTACACCATCTCCGATTATTTTGCTCCGGAGGACCTTGTTATATGGTGCATCGGAAAGATCTGGAAGATGACCTTCCCTGGTGTGGATGACTTTGATATCAGTTTTGTTTCGAATTGCATCCAAGACATACCGAATAGGTTTGATTGGTGCGGAAGTTAAACCCAAATCATATTTCATGACGTCTACGTAACCTTTTGGACCACAAAAATCAATTTGCATATCTATACTGATAAAAGCGGTCCTTGCTGAGTCAAATTCTACGTATGCTACGTCACCAAATCGAGGACAGTCTTCTACTTCGACCTGAAAGAGTTTGCCTTTTGGAGGTCCATATAGCCAGTTTGGAAATTTGAACATATGTGTTTTTTTGAATTCTTCATAGTCCTTCTCAACTCGTGCCAATATTTCATTTTCTGCTTTAGTAACATTGACTTTATTCGTCTGCATTAATCGAAGATTTGATTTATGTTTATTGTTTATCTCAATGAGACTGTTATTCAAATATTTATTTGATTTTTTTTTCACATCCACCTTAGTCTTTTCAAATAATTCGTACTTTCTTGTAGTCATTTAGGATGAACCTCCAGTTTCAATTGGATTTTTTGATGAGGTAACAGGAGCAGCAGTTGTAGTTGCAGCCGTACCCGTAGCCGTTGCAGGAGGGTCATTTATCTTTTCTAAAGTATCTGAGATCTCTGAATCTATTTTTTCCATGTTATCAGTATTCGGATAACCAACTTTGATGCTATCGTCGATAGGTTTTTCATGTGCAGTTGAAGTTTTTGTACGGTTCATTATTTTATATGCTAATGGATATATTACAACACCTCCTATTAATCCTCCAATAACTGAAGGAATATCTGGAGCAAGCGTTACTATTGGCATTGCAATTATTATTCCTACCACAAGGCCTATAATCGCAGGTACATTTACCTTTTTTTCTGCTGCAGCAAGTATTTGTTCTTGACTTTGTTTGCGGGTCATAATCCAAAAGTGTCCTATCAATACACCTCCAACAAGTGATACGATTGTTCCAAGCAAAAGCAACCATGGAACGATACTACTTAGAATATTTGAGGCTGCTACAATAGCACCTGCAAACATTACAATCAGAGATATTTTCTTCCACGAGAAATTAACCTTCCCCTTGGTTATATGATATGATACATTTTTGAATCCCTGAACTGCATTATATAGACAACCATCACAGGTTGATCCATTACTTGCCCACTGTATTACCATTATTGGAATTCCTAATGCCAGTGCTCCTAATCCAAAGTAAAAGTCTAATTCTCCTGAAATAGCTGTAAAGAGTCCACCTACCATTAACATCAAACAATTGCATATTGGAAAAGCTACCGCTGTAACTGCCCAGGCCTGTCGTGGTGTTTTTGTCCATCTTGTAAAATCACTTGTCATGGTACTGCTTACAATGAATGTACCGATTGAAGCCGTAAAGCCTAAAGCAAAGGTCCATGGCTGACCAACAACCGGTGAAATCCAAGGATTACCACCTGTTCCGCTTGCCGATACACTCACAATTGAGTATATCATCCATGCAGCAAGAAGTGTAACTGAAACAACAGCAAACTTTCCCATCCATGCCACTGCTTTAATTCCATATACTGCGAATAGTCCGAACAATATAGCGAAAATTCCTGCCCAAAATCCAGTCGTCCCTAATATCCCTGGGAGAACTCCGCTTCCTGTTCCAGCGTTGAATGATTGACCACCATAGAGACCTATCATGAGGTCAGCAGCTAACCAAGCTTGAAATGCGAACCAACCTGCAACGAGTGCTGCTATCATAAGTGTTGGAATCGCATAACCGTATCGTCCAAATGCTGATTTACACATCAATGCAAAATTTAATCCATATTTAGACCCATAATGTGCAATAGATCCTGAATAAAAGAACAAAAATATTTGTCCAGCTATTATTGCCACGTATCCTAGAGGTGCACCTAATCCAGCCATAATTTGACTTCCTATGAATATGCAAATGTAAGCATAAGCAAATCCGGCCCAAATTAACGCGGGATTTGCAAAGCCCAACCTTGCATGCTTAGGCACAGGCCTCTCAGCATATTCCTCTTTTTCAACCATTTTATATAATTTTCACATCATCATTGTGGCTATTAAACAAATGTCATATTTTTTAGCTTATTTCTTATAAATAATATATAATACTTTTTATGATATATCATTTTTTGTATGTTTTATGATTAATTTAATCA
>JAKDMR010000694.1 GCA_030452275.1 Candidatus Nitrosocosmicus sp.
GCTACTGTATCATTATCTATATTTGCTAGTTTTATCCATCCTTTATTAGTCTGGAAATGAATCTTTAGAGCATTTCTTTCATGCATTAATTTAACGTGTTCACAGGGTTTTTTTATAGCCATATGATTATAAAAAATCATAGACAGCATATAAATCAGCTCGAAATACCACTATTAGAGTAAAGCTTAATGCTCTCCTAATAGTAGACAATCGTTCACGTTGTCTGATGATAGCAACCTATATAGAGATATTAGACTTATCTCGATTCTAACAATTGGAGCTACAATTTATTTATTGAATCAAGTTCCAACTACTCAAGCAGAATTTTTATCTGAAGAAAGATTTAACGAATTAGTAAATACTGAAGGTCCGTTAACTTCTGCTTTATAGGATTTGAATCTAAAAAGGTTATTGAACTCTGAGTCTAAGGGAATTGCTGAGACTTGGTCATAATTCATTCAAGATTTTATCCTATTACAAAATCACATACCGAATTAGATTAACAGTCTATTAGATATTCGGTTGTCATTCTAGGACTGTAATTTTAGATCTTACCACAGTTGTAATTAATAAGTATCTGTTACAACGATAATGCTAACAATATGATACTACACATCTTATCATTTCCTCTTACTGGCACCGGATCTTACCTGAATACAGTGTTGATATATTCCATGAGGGGTTCTATGGATATGCCTCTTTTTGAGTAACTAACCTGTCCTAGTGGCGACTCATAAAAGGCTAATATGAATAGAATCTACTACAAGAATATTATGGAAATGTTAATCGAGACCAGGGATTTTTCCATTCGGAATCTCATCTTCCAAGACCTTTTTTCTTAATATCAAACAATTGATCTCATGCTGTAACTGGTCTTTTATATCGTTGAACTTTTTGAAATGATTTAGACAATTGATTAGTGCATCAATATCTATTTCGAATAATTCGAAATGCTTCATTTTCTCTATTACTTTAAGTAGGAAGGGCAAGAATTTCTGATTTTCTCGATAGAAATTGATAAAGTCATTCAAATTCTTTAAGGTTAGAAATTCGCCGTAATATTGTCTAACTTCACTATATTCAAGGTCTAGAGTTTTTAAAACTTCTATAGTGTCTTTTTCTTCCATAAACATTTCAAAGGCCTTGGCCCGATTTGATTTAGCTGACTCTGGCTCTAGCTCTTTATTGTATTCTTTGAGTATGATGCAAATATCCCGAGGCGAGATTCTTGCTGTTTTCGCTATCTCACGGTACGTTTTCCCTGCTTCAAAGAGCTTGATCACTAATTCTTTCTTTTGATTTCTTGTAAGAACCATCATATTATCATGTTCAAAAAATCTATAAAAGATTGATTTTCAGTAATTACCGTATTTGTTAGGATCATACCTTTGATATCCTTGATTCCAACAACTTTTTCTAGAAAAATCATTCTCGTAAAATTTAGTGTAAATAAAATATTCAATATAGACAAACGTGAGCACGTTTTATCCTTTTCTCTTTATATTCATCTTTTCGAGAAGGTTATCGTCTCTTTTGTTGATGATTTATTCGATTTTAAGCGCTAAAATATCTATGAAAGTTGATCTAATATTTGGTCAAAGAAGTGA
>JAKDMR010000129.1 GCA_030452275.1 Candidatus Nitrosocosmicus sp.
CGAACATGTTATTTGCAAATTGATCTCCGAGTCTATGTGAATTTAGGAATTTAAGGGCTGTCAAACCAACAGGCAACGTCCACACAAACTTTGGATCGGCATATTGGCCTTTTCCAAAATATACCAAATCCGCTTCTGTGGTACCATGTTCTAGTAAATCCTCATCTACATAGCCCTGGATTTGAAACCAACCACTATTAAATCCAGGAAAAACAAGATTTATTTCATCCCCTGCTACTGGTCCATTTTCTGTATCCCATAAGTTCCCTGTTAACGGATCGAAATCCATACCAAAGCTGTTGCGAATACCCATTGCATAATATACATTAAGAGGTAACCCTTCACCAAATATTGGATCGCCAGGATCTACTATCCCACCGTCCTGAGTGATTCGAAGTACGCCTCCCAAGCCATTCGGGGCCGGTCCATCTATTATATTTTGGGCCTGAGTTCTGTGACCCCCGACTTCCCCAATCATATAGTATACATTATTATCGGGACCAATTCGAATTTTACCGCCATTGTGTTCTCCTCTAGCATTTGGAGGAATTGCGGTCAAATCCAATAATAACACTGGATTTATCAATTTACCATCAACAAATTCATAACGATATAATCGGTTTCCTAATGGATCAACAAGAGCATCAACATCACTTTCATCGACGCCGTTGCCTGATTCAGTATAAGAAAGAAAAACGTACGTCTTTCCGTCGGGTTGTTTTGAAATGGCTATTCCTAGCAAGCCGCGTTCTATTGCACTTGCCACTGGTACATCAAGTACAGGTTGAGGTAACACAAAACCATTTGTGACTCGCATCACTTTACCTGTAGCCTTCTCAGTGACTAGAATATCATTAGGAGCCAAAAACGCCATACTGGTAGGAAAGTCCAAACCATCAGCTACTTTTTCAACCGTAAGGGTATCATCGTTGACTGTGGGTCCGGTTGGGGACAGAGGGGCTTTAGCATAAGCCCCATAAGAAACCTGAACATATGAAGAGGTAATGGTGGAAAGTAAAATCAGAGATATAGCGAAAAAAGAAACCAATAGCTTTGCTCTATGAAACATAAGTTAGTCTAATAATATAGAGAAATATTATAAATTAATTAAGGTTTCGTAATAATCCAGCATGTTCACACCGGTAGAGTAATTCCAAGAAGAGTCATACAAAACACTAATATCATGAGCAATTTTGAATTCTCGAGAATATAATGGAATCGTAGTGAAATTCACAGGATTTATCCAATGGAATAAGAGCCTGTTTATACAACACATAACTATGAGTAAGAGTATCTTAGTTTCCATGCCTACATTGATATCCTTTATTCAATCTTTGATAACCTTAAATCCCTACCAAAATTAGTTCCTAGTGAAATATTGACAAGTATCAAGAGAGTCAATAAAGAGATTCAGTCGTGATTCAAATAATAGATTTCATTCTTATTCGAAAAAGTTAATCCAGTGTGTGGACCTCCACCTATTGCATATATTTTATCATCATATGAAGCGACACCCAATCCATGACGAGCAGTAGGCAGGGGTAATTCTTCGCTCCAAGTATCAGTAGCCGGATCATAACGTTCATTACTATCAAACGTTCCTTGATTTTGTTCACCTCCCAATACATAAATTGAGCCATTTACTGATGTGGCGGCAATACCACTCCTTTTTGACGGCATGGGTTCGAGATCTGTAGTCCATTCATCTAAAGCAGGATTATATTTCTCATTCACATCTACGTTTACTAAAGAATCAGTAAGTCTGCCACCCATCACATAAATATTATCATCAACTACGGCAGAGGCAGCATGATGCCTAGCTGTAGGCATCGAGGATAGTGTCATCCATTCGCTGGTAATCGGATCATATCCTTCCACAACTACATGAGAATGATCGTAACTATCCCCTCCAATTACGTACAATATTCCATTAACAAAATTTGCATTTGGAGAACCTCGTGGTGTAGGCATAGGATTACCCAAAGTCCAATTGTTGGTAGCTGGATCATAAATAAAAAGGCTGTTACTAGGGATCCAATTTCCTGTATATCCTCCGATCACATAAATTTTTCCCCCATAGATGTCTGAAGAAGCATGGTGGAGAGGTAAAGGTAACGACGCTATATTTTGAACCCCGGTATTATCAGTGGAATTGTACATTTCTACAATATCTGTAATTTTACCATCAAAAGTAAAACCGCCAATTACATAAACTGCATCATCTAAATTAGTTGCTGTTACCTCGGTTCTCGGGTTTGGCATACCCATACCTTCCATCCAAATTGATTCGCCTGAGGGAGTCGGTACTGCGGAAGAGGGATTGGATGTATAAGCCAAAAAAACTGCGACAAAAAAGAGCGACAAAACATAAATAGAAATTAAAACAGGTGTAAGAAAAAGTTTCACGTTCATAGTTTGACAATAATAAATATAAGATTGACGGCAATCCTCAAATATGATAACATCATGATTTACAACAACAAGTAGTCTGCAGAAATTTAGAAATCAATAGACCAATGCGACAATAATTCTTCAACTACAAGAACGTAAACAATTCGGCTCAATTTATTAAATCATTTTCTAACGGCGAATACTAAAGGTAATACGTAGTATACATTTTTGTATTGAATTCGGAATCTACCAACTAGGCAAAGATCTCAATGCTCCAGAGGACAATATTTAATCTTTGTTATAGAACAGTCAAGTATTTGATACCATTATCTTAAATTACCGGGGTCACGTGGATAAATATCGGATGATATGTTGAAGTAACGTAAAGGATATTAAAGTTGACCAAGAGAACTACATATGGCGACATAATTAAATCAGAATTCTCATCCCTATTTTGGATAAGGATTGGGCTAATAGTCTAAAGCAACTCTAATCAATTCGAATGACCTTCCCAATAGCAAAAGTTAAATATTCGAACCCCAAGGAACAGCTGAATTAACCCTATAATATATCATATTATTAAATATTCATATACATACGCCTTAGGATAAATGAGGTTAGACTTTCCACCTAAATATACTGAAACCATAGGAGCTGTAAAGATTCACTCGCTTCAAAAAATATATGAAATAGATTCCGGGTATAATTTTGGTACCACTTCGCAGGAACTTAACAGTTCGACCATGGCATTTGACAATAACACATTATCAAAGATATTTCAAGCCATGGCGGTAGTGATTCCAGTTAAGGATGAAAAATTGAGTCTTTTGGAAGGTGTTTTAAGCGGCATTCCTAACGAATGTCTGATAATCATAGTATCAAATAGCCAAAGACACCCCGTTGATAGATATGCTATGGAAGTAGAGATGGTTAAGCAGTATTCTCTGTTTTCAAACAAAAGGATCATCACAATACATCAAACGGATCCCAACCTTAGTAGAATTTTCCACAAGATTAATTACCCTTCAATTTTGGATCACAATAACCAAGTTCGTCAAGGCAAAGCAGAAGGAATGATAATTGGGATTTTGCTATCCAAATTGCTTAAGAAAGAGTATGTAGGGTTTGTAGATAGTGACAATTATTTTCCCGGAGCAGTAAATGAGTATATCAAGATTTTTGCATCGGGTTTTGCCATGTCAAATTCTCCTATGTGTAATGTGAGAGTGTGCTGGCACTCTAAACCAAAAATAGCAAACAACAAAGTATATTTTCCGAAATGGGGAAGAATATCTGAATATAGTAACAAATACCTAAATGACTTGATCTCGTATATTACTGGATATGAGAGGGACATTATTACTACCGGAAACGCCGGAGAACACGCACTTTCAATGTCGCTTGCCGAGAACTTAGATTTCTCTAGTGGATATTCAGTAGAACCATATGAACTAATTAATATTTTAGAAAAATATGGAGGCATTATATTCAATAAATCACAAGACGCTGGACAGCATGGCGTGGAAATATTTCAGGTTGAAACAAGAAACCCTCACTTTCATGAGGATAAAGGAAATGAACATATTCAAGGAATGCTCCAGGAGTCCCTGAATGTAATTAATAAAAGTAAAATTTGCAATACTGAAATTACTACAGATATAAAAAATCATTTACTCATGCTACAACAAAAAGACAGTCTTAGTAATATCAAATCAAATAATCAGATTATCTTGATGGATCCGATTAAGACGATAGAGATGCATAAATTTCATGATCTTGTGGTTGATAGTCCGAGGTTACTACAACAATTTAATATTGATAAAAAATAGCATATCTTATTATATCAGGCAATTCAGCTCTAAACTTTAAAAGGAAATAACAATTCATGGTTTAGGATTGTCCTACGATTCATTGTCAATGGGAGCAGACTGGCGCCAGTCATATTTGTTGCAGATATTCCATTAATAAAGAAAAGAACCTTGCCAGATACCTATTATGATCCAATAATAAAAGATATTTCTTTCGCAGGATACGGCATTTCATCATATTGTAACTACAACATCTAAGTATGTCCAGTCAAATACACCTAAAACTACAAAATAATATAAAATAATTTACTATTTCAAAATATAGAATCAAGTACAAGTTTTTATTACTCTTTTCTAATTTTTCCAATATGAAGAAAGAATTTGTACCTACTACTCTATTCCTAATGTTTGTAATATTAATCACAGGATTTATAATTTCCCCGGTAGACATTGCAAAAGCTACCACAAATAGCTCCGCCAATCTGAATTTTGAAAACTTGGATTTTGATTCTATAACCGCAAATGACACGGCTGTTGTAAATGACACCAGTCATTTCACCGCAGAAGTTTTTGTTCACAAGAATTTTACAGGCAATAATACTCTCATCAACGAAAATACTCCAAATCTAAGTGGACAATTTCAAGATTCCATAAGTAGTTTGATAATTTCGACAGATGCGAATCAGAGCGATGGATATATGGTAGAAGTCTGTGAACACGAGAGCTATACGGGTAACTGTATGATCCTCGAACCAGGCAGACATGACGTCCTAACCCTGGGTTGGCTTAACGATCAAATTACTTCGATCAGAGCTTTGTCACCAGCTACGCTAGAGCTAAAGAATATTAGTCCAGGAGTATTAACAAATGGATCAAATTGATGAGAGCAGGCCTGTAGCACACATATTTTTGTACTAGGCAAACCAGGCGACTACA
Organism: Candidatus Nitrosocosmicus sp.; assembly: GCA_030452275.1. GTDB lineage: Archaea > Thermoproteota > Nitrososphaeria > Nitrososphaerales > Nitrososphaeraceae > Nitrosocosmicus. The sequence goes on from JAKDMR010000129.1 coordinate 5,136, forward strand.
TATCAAATATGATAATCTAACAAAAAGTTATAAGACATTTCTAAAGAAATCTTCTTCAATCATGGGATCATGCAATGCGATTATAGCAATATCATCATTTCTGCTAATTTTAGCTATTACTTTGATATATCCGGCTGATGCTAAAGCAGCCGAAAATTCTACATGGGAGAAAGGTATAGACATGCTTTCAAATAGGACTGAAATTACTGCAGCCTTGTTAAATGATAAAATCTACGTTATTGGGGGAGCAGATTACAGAAATGGGGGAGCGGTAAGTACAGTAGAAATATACGATCCTGTGAAGGACGAGTGGACAGAAGGTACCTCATTGCCTTATGAATTAGATCATGCACCATCTGTCGTATATAACGGGAAAATCTATGTAATAGGAGGGTTCTTGCTGAATAAAATCACAACAGATAAAATGCTTATATACGATCCTGTGAAGGACGAGTGGACAGAAGGTACACCGTTACCTGAACCTATGTGCTGCCACGTAGCAGAAGTAGTGAATGGAACAATTTATGCAATTTCAGGTCTAGATTTTGATCATAATCCCGGGAAATCTAATTTTGCTTATAATATAGAAAATAATACGTGGACTACCAAAAAACCAATGCCAGATCATAATGGTCCAAAACATCATGCTGCATCTGCCGTAGTTGACGGAGATATTTATGTTTTAGGTGGAAGATTATTTGGTAATGGAGTGCCTAACGAAATAAATGATGCTTTGACCAATCTGGACGATAATATGAGGTATGATCCCGAAAAGGATGAATGGACATCGATGGAACCAATGCCTATAAGGAGAAGCGGATTCGCAGCAGACTCATTAGGTGAAAAAATATACGTTTTTGGTGGTCAAATGGCAGACGGATCCAATCAAAATATAGAAAGTTACGATCCAATTACCAATAAGTGGTCAATAGAACCTAATATGCAAGTCGATCGATCCGGTTTAGCGGTTGCAGCATATAAGGATAGAATTTTTGTTTTCGGAGGTCAACATGAAGGATTACAAGCTTTAAGCGTAAACGAAATACTCATTCCAGGCACAAAGTGATAATGAAAAAACTACTGGTGCACATAGATTAATGCTCCGATCCCATCCCTCTTATTAATCAGACTATATTATTTGTTTTTCTTTTTGGGACTAAGATGAATCTGGATACACTAGCTTTCCAACTTGGAATTAGTATATAGGGATTTGTGTTGCAAAAATTAGACACTAGATCTCTTGCGTAATGTCCAAACAGCTTTTATGAAAAGATATGTGAATATATCGTA
>JAKDMR010000695.1 GCA_030452275.1 Candidatus Nitrosocosmicus sp.
ATGATGGCTGGAAGTTACGACTAACGTGTTCTAATTACGCAAGAAGTCTACTATAGTCTAAAGTCTTAGTCTTCCATCTGAATTTATTATAGAAAAGAACTCTTGCTTGGTGTTGTTGTTTTCCTTAAAAATCCCGTCAACAGCTGAGGTTGTAAATTCCGCTGAACTTGATTGAGTGCCCCTTGCAAAAACGCAGGTATGAATAGCCTTTATCACTACGCCTACACCTTTAGGCTCAAGCCTATTTTTGATTTCCTCTAGAATTTGGTAAGTGAGTCTCTCTTGAAGTTGAGGTCTAGACGATACTTTGTCCACGAGTCGCTGGAATTTTGAGAGACCAAATATCTTGTTATTTGGAATATATCCTATGGCAACCTCTCCAAAGAAAGGGAGCAAATGATGTTCACAAAATGAGAATAATCTCAAATGATTTCCTATTATCATATCATCATGATCTGCTTTAAAGGCAGTAAATTTCTCATACGATCTTTTCTTGAACAATTCTTCACCAAATGCCCGGAGCCTCCTACTGGTTTCTTTATTGTAATTGCCATTCTCACCACCAATCAGCCTATAATAACCATTAACAGTGCTATCAAATTCATCTCTGTTTTCGCTAAGATAAACCTCGTTTATGCCCTTTCCTTTTAAATCTAAACTTTCTTTTTCTATCATTTTAATCTGTATTATTAGTTGATGATATAGTGCACTTGCAAATAAAAATACTTTTGTTATTCTACGGTTAAGAAATTTGATATTATACTATGAAAAAGGGCCGGACAAAACGATTAACCTCCTTTTCTATGTTAAATTAATAATTTCATAACAGCAATCCATGTCTTCGAATGATTTTATAGGATTGTTCAAATCAACGGAAATTCTCCTAAAATCAAAACTTTTTGAACGTATCTTTTCCCTTGTAGTATTTGAAATGATTGTCTGATCACCTTTGGCGTATTCCTGTAGCCCGCTAGCAATATTTACATTAGCTCCCATAGCTGTAAATTGATCATAGAAGGGCCCATGTGAGCCTGGCCAGCATTGATACCCCACTTTATATTAAAGTCTAGATTGACTCCATCTATTTTCCAATCTGATATCGCCTTGTTCTTTAAGTTCAGAAAGTTGCTTCTTAGTTCAATTACAGTGTCTATGGCATCTAACGCTCTGTCGTCCATCCCAATAGTCTTTAATACTGGATTTTTCGCAAATAACCCAAACCATGACATGATGCCATCCCATATAGTCTTGTCCCATACTCCATTATTATGCGCTATTATAAAACTATCAATCCTATAATATTCTTCAAAAAAAATTCTAGTATAATATTTTCGCTATCCATTAAATAAAACAACTTTGATAGCGTTGAAAACCCCCTGATATCCCAAAAAACAATTGGTATTGTCTTTTTACAGTTTCCGATGTTTGAATGCTCTTGTCACTATTACTAATACTGCCACTATTCCTACCAATACTGCTGAATGCCTCTAGATTTTGAAGTCTGAGTTAGTCATACATTCTAGCTACCTTTTCATAATTTTCATAACCTATCACATTTATATCGATATTGGATTACATTAACAATATATAGCAAGACAACTATTTG
>JAKDMR010000130.1 GCA_030452275.1 Candidatus Nitrosocosmicus sp.
TTAGTTAGTAAATATATAAATATTATTAATTTAATGATTACTATTTTTTTTGATTCCTTTTTCATAAATAATTTCAGAAACTTTGCTTCAAAAAATGAAATTTACTGATCTGTATAATTGACTTGACTATCTGACTTGTTATTCATTATTTACGGTAGGTATACACCTAAGGTCAATGCATACTAAGTAATAGCAAGAAAAGACGTAAACTACGTCAAATGTAATAATTGTGAATATTACGCATAATATTTTCGGTTGTCGAACTTTTTTTTAAACGTAGTTTACTTAACAATATTTATTAATTATTCTTAGATATAATAATTAGATATTATATGGGAATGGAATTTTACGGAGATTCTTACAAGGGAAATGACGAACCCATTTTTGTTGGCATACCTACTTTTCTAAAACTACCTTATGTCAAAAAAAATGAAGAATTGCAAAAGATAAAGCCGGACATAGCAATTGTAGGAGAGCCTTTTGATTTTGGAACTACAATAAGACCTGGTACTCGTTACGGACCTAGAGCAATAAGAGCTGCATCTACGGTTCCTTCTCCACCATATGAACATTTCAACATTGAAACTGGGGTAGACCCGTTTGGAGTATTTAAAGCAGTTGACTACGGTGATGTCAATATCTCACCAGGGGATGTCATTGAGTCTCATAGACGGATGACCAATAAAGTTAAGGAAGTTCTGGATATAGAAGCAATACCAATAATCTTAGGCGGCGATCACTCGGTGACCTTTGCAAACGTGCGAGCACTTTCTAAAAAATATAAGAATATAGGAATGATCCATATCGATTGCCATGCTGATTGTGCACCCCAAGGACTCTGTGGATTCAAATATGATCATGGAGCTCACATTAGGCGAATCATGGAATTGGGATGTCTTAAGGGAAAAAATTATACGCTTATTGGTCCTAGAGGATATTGGCCAGGACCCGATCTGTACAAATGGATGGCCGATCAGGATTTTCAATGGTTTACGATGCTTGACGTGGAGGAACTGGGTATTGCTCAGATTGCCAAAGAGGCTGCGGATAGGGCAAATGACAATGTTGATGCTGTTTATGTTAGTTGGGATATCGACACGTTTGATCCTGCGTACGCACCTGGAACCGGTGAACCAGAGCCCAATGGTCTCACTTCAAGGGAGGGGATGAAGTTAATGAGATTATTATCAACTTCATTTGATCCAGATCGATTTGCATTTGATCTTGTTGAGGTTTCCCCAACCTACGATGTAAGTGACGTTAATTCCTATAACGGAGGTATAACATCTGGGCTCGCAAATCGTTTGATAGTTGAATTAATGGCGGGGTTATCTTTGACCAAAAAAGGTGAATCTGAAGGAAAGCCTGTACGACCCAAATTTTATCGTGGTAAGGGACATACGTACGATTTTGGAGACGGTCCTAAAGCAAAGATCCCAAAAAGATAGTGACGCATGCTTCTAACCTGAGTACGATGCCTTTCTTCATATCAAACTATCCATCATAATATTTTTTTGAGAGATGAAATCGATGAGACTATATTTTTTAATACATTCAAGATTATTGAAACAAAAATTAAAAGGCAATTAAGAATCAATCTAAATGAATCGATTTGGTTTTTTTGCGGATGCGAATTAAATCAATTACACTTGGGTACTGCCATAGATGAAATCAGGACAAATTTATCTAAGATACTAAGTGAAGAAATGGTTATGATAGGAGTAGTGGAGTCAATGAAAAAAATTGAAATTGAAATAAAAATTGTTGCCGATCACGTAATTTCCTATAATATAGGATTAGTAAAGCCAATAGTGACAATTAAAAATTAAACTGCAAATGCATCAAATCATGTTTTATTATTTGATACTTGATTACTAGTGCTAGAAAAAATATTGATTTTTGTTGTTGATACCTGAGTTGAAAAACTGAAATTTTTCCACCTTTTGTATCTACCTGATTGATAGAAAATTAATAATAATGGTGCTTGGGTCTTTGTTGTTTGCCCAACCTATCAAAGTAATGATCATGTTTTTTGTCTCCACCCGCATGCGAATGCTCTGTCCCATCCTCATGAGTATGAGTGTTCATTAGTGGTTTTTTGATAATAATGTCGTCTATATTTATTAAAAGACGGCTTACTTCTACGGCTGTATTGAGCACTTGCTGCTTTACAATTGTAGGTTCGATCACATCCCAATCCAGTTGAGATATTTTTCTTTTGTCTGAATTTAGTCCAAACCATTTAACCTTTTTACTATCATAATTCTGGGACCGATTTAGTCTAAGTTGAATAAACGCATCCATCGAATTCAACCCTGAATTTTTGGCAAGAATTAGTGGAATTTCTTCTAATGCTTCGGAGAATTTAAGTAAAACTATTTGCTCCGTTCCTTCAATCATGCTTGCTTTTTTTCTAACTTGTTGTGCCATTAATGCTTCACAAGCTCCGCCTCCAATCACAATGGATGGATGTTGGACGAATCTACTTATGACGGTAATAGTACTTTGAATTGCCCTATGATATTCATCTAACATCATTTTTGAATTTGCTCTGATTAAAATTGAAACTGTTTTAGGATTTATGCATCCTTCTACAAATATCATCTTATCGCTCCCTGTTTTCTTCTCATATACATTTTTGGCGTATCCTACATTATTTTGTATGTTTCTAACGTCTAAATCCTTTATCAGTTTTCCACCTGTAGCTTTCTCTAGCCAATGAAGATCGTTCTCTTTTACTCTTTTGACTGACATTATTCCAAATTTGGCCAAAAGATCCTGTGCCACCAAGTCTATTCCTTTACGGTTTACTACCACATTTACACCACCATCGATTATTTTTTGTATTTTGTTTCTCGTAATGCGGTTTTCTTCAATCCTATAAAGATGAATCTGTTCTGGACTGCTGATTGATAATTGGGATTCTGTTTTTGTCGATGTTGCCTGAAGGTCCTCGTCAAGTAAAAGGATTCGTGCATTTTTGACAAATTTAGGCATGAGGTCACTATCTATTGTTTTGTCAATCAGTACTCCATCAATCAGAATACTCTCTGACAAATTACCAATTTTTTCCTCAATTTTTATGTCATCCACCTCTAGAAGGTAGTTATTATTAGAATATACCGTATTAATCGCATTAACGGTAATTTCTAAAATATCGTTTAATTCGAATTGTGAGTCAGAGGAAAGCCTGACTTTTGTTCCTAAACACATCCGTGCGAGTTTCTCAATTATTGTTTTATCCTTCCTACTTACTTTTCTTGCAATATTGTGCAAGGTCTCTAGGGAATATTTGAGCCCTTTATCGTATCCGTTAACAATAGTAGCCGGATATATGTCCATCGCCAACATCTCTTGTGCCTTTTCCAAAAGAGTGGTGGCAATTATAGCAGTTGTTAGTGTTCCATCCCCTACTTCGTTATCCACCGTATTAGTGGCATCAATTATCACTTTAGCTGCGGGATGTTGAACATCAATCTTACGGAGAAATGTGGCCCCATCTTTTGTGCATGTCGATTCACCAATTATGTCAATATAGATCTTTTCATTTCCTAAGGGACCATAGCAGCTTTCAATTAAAGATTTTATCAGCCGAGCGGCATGAATGTTATAACTCCTTACTTCTTTGCCACTTGTTCGTTTAGTATCATCAGGGATTAGTTTAGCATAGGACATATTTTGTTATGATCCTTGGAGTTTATATATAGTAACATCAAAAATGTATTTTACAAAAATTTCCAATTCGTTCTGAAAATATAAAAGTAGATTACGTATTCGTTTTTTGGAGCAAATGTGTAAATTCCCCTTTTTTGCAATACTTTTTTATAGTTATTAATTATTAATTCCTTTATGCCAACTGTAACATCTAAAGTTGAAATTGAGAATGCTTCAAAGAATGCAATAAACGCCCTCTTTGGACCAAATGTTGAAAATTTTAGAATACGTGAAGTGTTTCCCTATTCTGAGGATCAAATTGTAGCTCATAGCGCACAAATGGACGAGACATCTCCACCAAAAGATGGATGGGATATTCAGGTTACATTCTTGTTAAATGGTCTTCAATATACAGTGGATCTAATTATTCATGAAAAAGATGGACAGGTGAGTTATTCTAGGGTCATTGACAAAATGGTTCCTCTCTGACTCTTAGATGCTATTTAAGAATATTTTACTAGCTTTCGATGGCTCCACTGCTTCGTCAAAAGCAGCGGAATATGCAATTTACTTGTGTAAAATAGAAGGAGCACCTCTTACATTCTTACACATACTTGATAATATTAAGCAAGGCGGGGTTATAGGTCTAAGAGCACGATATGGTGATACTAAATTGATTGATGGATACAAAAGAGCTAGAAGGAAGGACGCAGAAAAATGGATAAAACCAATTCAAGAAACAGCTACAACAGAGGGTATCAAGAGTACCATTGTTATTTTAGATGATGAAAAAAATTCTAAAGTAGAAACAATCGTTCAATTTATAGAGAAAAATAATATTGATCTAGTCATTATGGGTTCGAGAGGATTGTCTAAATTTAAACAAATGTTAGTTGGAAGTATTGCATCAGGGATAATTAGTCATTCCAAATGCCCTGTGTTGGTAATCCGATAAACATCTACTTTTTTTTTAGATAGTTTAGGATTATTTCTTTTGCAAAATCATTTACCTCATGACCGTTCTCTTTTGCCTTTTGCTCTAAAGAATTCCACAAGATTCTATCCTTTTCTTTGGAAGGATTAAAAACTAATCTTACCGTTAGTAGTCCTTTGGGAGCACCTCTTTTTATCCCTAATCGGAAGAGTTCTTCTTTCAATGCAGCGGGTTCTATATTTGTCAACTTTATTTGAACTTCAGACGACTGTCTTGCTATTTTAATGCCTTCATGAAGCGTAATTTCGCCATTTTCTATCTTTTCCTGAATCTGGTTTGGGAGGGTGAGAATGCTTAGCCATTCACTAATTGTGCTTTTCGGTAACCCATATAAACGAGATACTCCAGTAATCCCAGATTTCGTCGACTCTACTAATTTTTTTACCATTCTTGCCTTTTCTAAAGGGGGGAGATCTTTTCTTATTAGATTTTCAAATAGCGAAGCTGCCTCTGCTTCTGCACCCTTTAATTTCGTAATAACTGCTGGAATTTCTTTCTCTCCTTTATTATGGAGGGCTAAAAATCTTCTTCTTCCGATAAGTAGCTTATATCTTTTAGTAAAATTATCAAATCGGACCACAACCGGTTGAAGTAATTCAAATTTTGCTAAATGTTCTTTCATTAAATTATCACTCGAATCTTTTCCAAATGAAAAATTCTTACGGACATTTTCATCTGCCACATCGATTAAATCAACTGGAATTTTCTTGATTTTCAATCCTTATTATTTATTCATCTTTTATGTTATTATTCATTTTGGTTTGAAGCCTTTGGGGTACAAATGTGATTATTAATCGTATTATACGCATTAATCTAACGCCTATATTCGTAATTTACGGGATTATAAACAATCCTTATATTAATTAATTTTGATAGTAAGTGATGCAAAGTTACCTCAAATCAAATGAAAAACATGATCAATATGATGAATTGAGTAAAGCGACTTTTTTTATCTTACTTTATTTCTTTATATATTTCTACTATTGGACACAAGAATAGAAACGATAGTGTTTCAGTAGGTGAAATTTATGATTTTATACAAGATTTACAAGGCGAATTAGATTTTAAAGTTCCTCATGTTGACAAAAGAGATATCAGTTTGTGCTTTTATATTTTGGACAAGTTGGGTGTATGTAGTTGTTTAAAATAAACACTGACTATTTTAAGAATAAATACAGAAATTTTAGTAACGAAAGTTCAATTGCAGATAAAACCATAAATCTTGAAGAATTGGTAAAGTATGGTGAAAAAGAAGCCAGCCGGAATAATTTCGAAAAGGCTCTAAATATTTTTGATAGTGCAATAAGGGTAAATCCCGCATTTGACACCGCATACGGTGATAAGGCCCTAGTATTTGACAAGATGGGACAATTGGACGAATCTTTAAAAATGTATTCTAAGGCACTGGAAATTAATCCAAGAAATTCGGTAACCTGGCATAACAAGGGTTTAACCCTGACCAAGAAGAAAAGAATGGACGAAGCAATTAATTGTTTTGATAAATCTATTTCTATTGATAAAAATTATTCCAAGGCTTGGTATAACAAAGGAAGATGCCTTGAGATGCAGGGTGATATGGAGAATGCCCAAATTTGTCTGACTAAAGCTAGAAAATTAGATCCATTCTTGTTTTCTAAAATTAAACTAAGATAAAAGAGCAAATACTACCATTTTTTAGTATCTGTTTTGCATTATTAAATTTAGACTGGATATTCTATTGAATTTGTTACCACCCAAAGAGGAGTAGAAGATGCTAGGCACAATATCTCTTGGAACA